>NZ_JBNHER010000064.1:0-8683 GCF_050015975.1 Dapis purpurea BLCC-M126
GCTGAAGCCCTACTACGAACTTTAATTATAACTATTCAACCGGACATGATATAACGTATACTTAAACATAAAACTAAAAGGTCAAGTAATTGCTTAAAGCTTCAGAAAAAAATAGCTAGGCTACATGAAAGAATAGCTAATTGTTTGATTTGTTATCTAGTTAAGAGTCTTTGAAGCAAGAATCACCCGTTATAATCTTTGATTTAACGAGCGAGTGTCAATTCCTACTTCTTTCTGCTTCCATCAAAATAAATTCTGCTACTCTTAAATCCACAGGAGTTGTCACCTTTAAATTAGTCTCCTCTCCCTCAACAATTTTCACAGGTAAACCACATTTTTCAAATAAAGCAGCATCATCAGTAACTTCCCAACCTAACTGACGCCCCTTCTCATGGCATTCCTTTAACAAATTCACCTCAAACCCCTGGGGTGTTTGAGCAGCCCACAAATTTCGACGGTCTGGTGTATCCTGGATCAGACCAGATGGATCGACAACCTTAATTGTGTCCTTAACTGGCACAGCAGCAATTAAACCGGGACACTTAAGAATCTCTTCTGCACATCTGTCCAAAAGTTCAGGAGTAGCCAAACACCTTGCCCCATCGTGAATTAATACTCGTTCCGCTGCCGATGGTAAAGCCTGTAGACCATTATAAACTGACTCCTGACGAGTTTCCCCTCCCTCAATGAGCGCTATATCCTTCTCAGTAGACAAATCTGAAATATTTTTTTGAAAATCTGGAAAATCAACAGGTTGTCCAATAATACCAATCCAAATAATATATTTAGAATTTACAGCAGCCTCAAGAGTCCAACTCAATAAAGACTTACCTAACAGAGTCAACAAAAGCTTATTTCGGGAACTTCCCATTCGTCGCCCCATACCAGCAGCAGGAATTAATAAATACATTTTGTGTTAAAGCTTTCCTATAAATAATGAAATCTAGCTATATACTCTACTTAAAATTGAACTGATAATTAACTTTAATCCCTTAAACATGAGAATACTAGCCCTTGTCCCTGGTGGAATAGGCGACCAAATTTTATTCTTTCCTACTCTGGATGACCTTAAACAATCCTATCCAGAATCTCAAATTGACGTAATTGTGGAACCTCGCTCTAAGGGTGCATACCGAGTCTGTAAGTCCGTTCGGGATGTCCTGAGCTACGACTTTAAAGATGCCAATAGTCTCGCCGACTGGGGCAACCTCTTAGGTATTATGCGCGATCGCGAATACGAAGCCGTAATTTCTCTGGGACAACGTTGGACAGTTGGCCTATTATTATGGTTAACAGGAATTCCTAAACGGGTAGGTTATGGAGGTAATGGAGCAATATTCCTCTCCGATCCTGTACCCTTGAAAACTGAACAATATGCCGCTCAGATGTACCATGATTTGTTACAAGGGATGGAGATTACTACCCCTTTCAAAGGAATATCAATTAATGTCCCCAAAACAGATATTGATGAGGCCGAAGCTGAACAGCAAAGATTAGGAATTGCAGAAAGTGGCTATATTCTGATTCATGGTGGTTCTAGTCAAATAGCTCAGGTTAAAGGTATCGATAAAATTTATCCTACTAATTACTGGCAGGAAATTATTTCAGAACTGCAACAGAAACAACCTAATTTGCCAGTAGTAATAGTAAAAGGCCCCGAAGATGCACCATGGGTGAATGAAATTAGAGAATCTTTTCCAGATGTAAAAGTAGTTACTCCCAGGGATATAGGTAAATTAGCTGCTGTGATTGCTGGAGCTAATTTAATGATATGTACTGATAGTGCGCCAATGCACTTAGCAGTTGCAGTTGGGACATATACTATTGCTCTGTTTGGTCCAACAGAACCAGAAAAATTATTACCCAAGAGCGATCGGATAGTTGCCATTAAATCTTCTACAGGGAAAATGGATGATATTTCACCCCAGGAAGTGTTGCAGAAAATTTGGGGGGGAGAGAGTTAAACTAGAGAGTAGCGGAGTAAGGGAGTAGGGGAGTAATTTTTTTTCCAACTCTTGGCCAAAATCCTAACTTTTTGAGCGTTTTAAACTGAAAACCCTGCACTTTTTAAATGCCTCAAAAAGGCTAAAACCTTTATTTTTATATAGTTTGGGATTTAATTAGCAAGTTCTAGGTTGCCAGGAGAAATATTTTCTACTCCCTATTCCCTCATATCTTGAATCTGCTTGCTTTGGAATTTTATAAGAAACCGGGTTGATTGGAGGTAGATGTTAGTATGCTTAGGCATTTCATACAAACCCGGTTTCTATATTTTTTTATTTTTTTATACCCAACGACACAAATTTACTAATTTTAAAATCTAAAATCTAAAAATTCCTCTGTTAAATCATACCCCAACATTTGAGACATGGACATTAATCTAGATTGACTAGAAATATTCTGTTTATTTAACCAGTCTCTCAAAACAAAAATTTTGTGCATCAGAAATATTTCTAATGCTTCTGGATTGTATTGGATACCTTCACTACGATGAAATTGGTGGGGTACAAGCATTGCAGTATAACGAGCTAACTCTCCCTCTTTCCAGTTGAGCAAAAATGGCAGCCAAGGATAACGAGTGTCTAAACGGATAAACCATAGACGTACTTCTGGAATCTCCGAAAGTTCCCTTGGATCTTGCGGATCTTGCTGATAGTTAATAGCAAAATTGAGCTGCTGTTCAGAAGAGGCGATCGCTCCTTCATTTAGTATTGGAGAAATTACGCTTTCAACTGGGGATAAATCTAAGTTATGAATATGTTCAGTATTGAGGGCAATCGTAATTGTCATTTTAGCCGTAGATAATTATAAATTTTTTTATATTTTGACGTTTAATCAGAGTTATTGAATGTATTGAACCTGATCATAGTTACTTATATAGATTATATAGAAATATGAGTGAACGCCACTCTCATATAAACTGCTTAGATACAAGACAAATAATACATATTTATGTACAATTACCCTCAGATTTGCTAGATAAATAATAAACACAAAGACTGAATCAAAATTATTAACTATCATATAGGGTTTTATAGTCAGTTCTGCCAAGGTTCAGCACAAGAACGGTAAAAAAATTAGAGGTAAATAGTTTTTTTACCAAACAGTATAACAGGATTATCTAGAAATCTAATCAGTGATGCAATTAAGCATAATTTGTAATAAACATCTACCATAGTAGAGCCAAAAAAATTCAAACCACTAGGCATTTAGGTGTTTGACATTAGTAAATTCCGTTTGCCCAGTATTTGGACATCAAAAAAAGTCGCTCGATTACTTTTAACTGTTGACTAGCGCCTAGCGCTATAGTTTTGGCTGAAAAACATTTAACTGAATTATTTTAAGATTATCCAATAGTCAAAAAAATTACTTTTTACAATATAGGAAAATTTGCTATAATAAATAGTTTTAACTTAAATTAGCCAACATTTAACCTCTCAACCTCCCTGGTCATGCTTGACCAAAAACCTAAGTTGAAATTTTCCTTCAGAGGTATTAAAAGCATTCTAGGTGATGGAAAAGGCAAAAAAAATTAGTTCAGCAATTATTCTTACCTGCTGAAAAATTATTACCATTAGCGGAGTAAATTTCGTTATGTCATTAGAAAATTCACAACCAAAAAACTTGGAGGTAACTTCCCATAAAACCTCTATAAATGGATCAAACGGCCATAGTAGTAGTTCTTTAGTAAAAACAGAAACAGAAAGAGTAAATACTACCTCACAACCTTTAGAGCAAGAGCAAAACAATAACTTAGAAGTTGAACCAGAAAAAAATTCCCAAAAACCAACAGAAACTAAACCAAAAAAAGGCAAAAAAAATTATTGGGGATGGCAACTAATTTGGTGGAGCATTGCAGCTAGCTTTGGAATTACAGGTGGTGCAGCACTTCTGTGGTTATTGGTTAACCCTCCCCAACCTAACTGTGAACAAATTTCTCCATTGTCAGCAGATGGAAAGCGACTTTACTGTGCCCACCAAGCCGCTGAGTCACGGGACTTAGAAGAGTTAGAAAAAGCCTTGGCTTTAGTAGAAAGTTGGCCAGAAGAACACCCCCTGTATCAACTAGGTCAACAAATGACAGGAGAATGGACAAAGTTAATTGTTTCTGTTGCCAATCAAAAAATTAGAGAGGGTAATTTACAGGGCGCTCTAGATACAGTAGCAAAAATTCCTAAGGATAGTCCAGTTTACAGTAGAGTAGAAGAAGCAGTAGCAAATTGGAAAAAACAATGGGCAGAAGGTCAATCTTTCTATGACAAAGCTCAAGCAGCTATCAAAGCTCTGAATTGGAAGAAAGCTTCTGATTACTCCCTAGCTATGTCAAAGCTAGATAATGTTCACTGGCAAACTACCAAGTATAGAGAATTATTAGAGCGCATTGTCTTGGAAAAAAAGGCTTGGCAAATTCTTAAAGATGCTCGTTATTTGATATATAGAGAAACAGTAGACGAATATGGAGAAGCGATCGCTTTAGCTAACAAAATAGATCCTAGTCTCTACATTCGAGCAAAAGCTGATAAAGATATGGAAAAGTGGGGTCGTAGCTTAATCGAAATTGCCACCGAACGTATAGAAGCAGAAGACTTAAAAGGTGCAATAACAGCTATTGAATATATTCCTTCAGGGCATAAACTGAAAAAAGAAGCCCAAGACTTAATATTACTAGGTCATGCTCAAGCAGCAACTTGGAACAAGTCTATGGGAGGCTCTCAAATTGCCAATATGGTAGCCTTAATAGAAGGAAAAGCAGCAGCAGCTCAGATTACTTCTGATAGCCCATACTATCAAAAAGCTCAAAGTCAAGTTAAGCAACTCCAACAACAATTAGATAACTTAACTCATATTCAGCTAGCCAACGCGATCGCTGGTGTGGGTCAACCAGCAGCATTAGAATTGGCCATAGACCAAGCTCAAATGGTTGGACAGAAACAACCAAGGCGAATCCAAGCTCAAACCTTGATTGCTAAGTGGCGCAAAGATATTCTTAATATAGAAGACAGACCTTATGTTGCTTTAGCTAAACAATTAGCTCAACAAGAGACTGTCGATAGTTATAATTTAGCGATTAAACAAGCTAGTTATGTTGCCTTGGAGCGTCCACTGAGAATAGAAGCTCAAACCCTAATAGCTGAGTGGAATAAACGAGTACAAATTATTGAAGATTCACCATTATTAGCAGAAGCTAGAGCTTTAGCAAAAGAAGGAAAACTTGGCCAAGCTATCGATGTTGCATATGAGATAGAAAAGGGTCGTGCTTTATATAAGGAAGCTCAGGATGAAATTTATAAATGGAATACAGAATTACAAATTGCCCAAGATAGGCCGATTCTTAATCAAGCATATAGTCTGGCCAAGCAAGGTAGTCTGACTGCTGCTATTAACACAGCTTATCAAATTGGCTATGGACGTGCTCTGTATTATGAAGCTCAAGATGCTATCTCTCGTTGGGCATCTGAACGAGATGCGATATGGGCAGCACAACAGGCGGAGGAAGCTCGCAGACAGCGAGAATACCAACAACGTATTCGAGAGCAACAGAGGTCTTATTCTCCTGCCCCCAGTCCACAATATTATTCTCCTGCACCACAGAGGTCTTATTCTCCTGCTCCTAGTCCCCAATATTATTCTCCTGCTCCACAAAGGTCTTATTCTCCTGCCCCATCGAGGTCTTATTCCCCAGCTCCACAGAGGTCTTATTCTCCTGCCCCAGCTCCAGCTGCAGCTCCAGCTCCCAGTTCAGATGCCTATTTACTTCAAGAATGATGAATCAGTTAATATTTAAAGATTTAATTGAGACATTTAGGGTAAGCATTCAGCTAGGTTCCTGTCAGATCGCCTCCTGCGGAGGAACTCTGTTAACAGCAATAAGACCCCTCTCTTAAGGATCTGCTTGGAATGAATATAGACTTTAAGCTCAAGGTAGCCAGCTTTTGTAGTAATATTTAATTCTGGCTCAATGAATAAAGCTTTTATCTAAAACTATAGCAATTCCCAAAAAGCTTGAGGTACAAAATTGTTTTTTTGCCCTGGAGTAGGGAGTAGGAACTAGTAATTCGGGAAACAGGGAATAGATATAGAAAAGAATAAAAACTACTGTACCTCAGTAACTTGAGAAACCCTATAAAACCAATAGCTGATAGCTGACGGCTGAATGCTTACCATTGAAGAAATTTTGAATTTAACCTTCATTGGTTATTATATTCTTAAAATATCTCAACCAAAAACCAATTTATGAATATTGAATCAGCATTAAAATTGCTGCTCATTGATAATGACCCTATCTTTCGGATGGGGTTAAAATTTTCTTGTGAGCAGTTTTCAGACATAGAAATAGTAGTTGAGACAGAAGTAGGCTCAGAAGCCTTAAAAATTATTCAAAATAATATCACAGAAGAGAATAATTTTTTGGTAATTTTAGACATAGAAACTAATAATTTGTTTCCTCAAGCTACAGAGGAAATTACAATATCAGGAATCGACTTTTGTCAACAGCTTAAAACCTCTTACCCTGAGTTACCAATATTATTATTAACATCCTTACAAGATACCTTATTATTGACATTAGTACGAGAATTAGGTGTCAATGGTTATTGCCCAAAAGGAATCAGTATTTCTGAGTTAGTAACTATTATTAGACAAATCGCAAATGGTCAGTCTTATTGGAAAAATATTTCTGGGGTTGAAACTATACAAGAAAATTCTGAAAAACCAGCCAATTCAGGTTTAAAAGTTCAAACAAAAAATTATTTCAATACTCTTCTTGATAATGTATGTAAGTCTGGGCTAAAACAAATAGATTCTTCTCTCTCAGAAGTAACATCTCAACTGAATGAAAGAGTAAAAAATTTAGATAGAAATAATTTAAACTCTCTACTCAATGTAGCAATAACTTCTGGGCAACGCCGAGAATTACTAACAGCTAGATGGATACTTAGTCACTTGTCACCTAGGTCTGTTAATGCTCAGAAGCAGGAGAAAGTAACAGATGTAAATAGAGATTATTTTTTCGATTCAAACTTAAAAAATATGACGGAATTACAAGCAAAGAGAAATATTAATTCTGTCGATAATGATGAGCAAATTGTACTAAGAATAAATTCAGAATTTGTTTCTGCTCCCACCACTGAAGCAATGAATTTACAAACAGCATTATTTGAGTCAACAATAGCAAAATTAAATTCTAATTTAATTAATCTCAGTGGATTACCAATGGAAATTGATATATTGCGAGGTTATAAAAAGCAAGAACTAATTTATATAGCTTTATGTAAATTTGAAGATATTCTCGATGAACTGCGTAATGCTTCTATTCTAATGGAAGAAATTCCTAAGCAAAGATATCAGATTTTGCATAATTTGTGGGAATCTACGAGCAAATTTTTTATTGGTGAATACTATCAACTAGAAATTAGTAATGGTATAGGAATTGTCAATTCTTTTACGGAACAAATTAAAGTAGAAGTAATGCCAGTCTTATTAAATGATGCTGATAATGTACATAAGTTTATTCTTGATAAGATTCCTTTAGTTGAAGAATTAATATCCTACTTATTATTTCAAGCTCCTTTAGTAATTGATAATGTATCTTTTGCGGTAGGTACTCCTGAAGCTATGGAACGCTCTGAAGCCTTACTCCAAAATTTATTAATTTCAATTGCTAATGGTGTGATTCAGCCTTTATTAAATAATTTTGCCGATGTAGAAGAAATTAAAGAAGATTTTTATAGTCGTCAATTATTATCAACACGAGATATTGAAAAGTTCCGTAATCGCTTATCCTGGAGATATCGTATAGAACAATATATTGAAGAACCAAAAGCAATCTTTGAGAGTAATTTTTCCTTATTTGTATTGAATGAACGTGGCATCAAAAAAATATCTATTTATTCAGCTCGTAGACATGAATTAGGACAACTATCAGGGATTCCATTGACAGTAACATTACTATTAGAAACTCGTGATGCAATAGCTCCTGGTATTA
Source organism: Dapis purpurea BLCC-M126 (assembly GCF_050015975.1). Lineage (NCBI taxonomy): Bacteria > Bacillati > Cyanobacteriota > Cyanophyceae > Oscillatoriales > Microcoleaceae > Dapis > Dapis purpurea. The sequence goes on from NZ_JBNHER010000064.1 coordinate 7,985, forward strand.
GAGCAACTATTTCTTTTATTGGTAGTGGAGTTGTGTATTTACTAACTCAAGTAATTGGCCGTGGTATAGGTTTAATTGGAAGAGGTATTATTCAGGGTGTGGGTAGTTCTTTTCAAGATGCTAAATTTGGTAGAAATAATCATAAGGGAGAAGCAAGAAACAGTCAGCAAGAAGGTAGAAGGCAGAAAGGAAGTATTTAGGATGATAAATTCAAAATTAATCTTTAACTAAGTTTTAGCTTGAAAAAGTGTTTGCTATAAATACTTCTTACTTTTTGCCTTTTACATGAGTGTCTATAATACCAATTTGAAAAAAGAATATTATAAATAGTTTCAAACTATATATGTGAAATAATTTCCTGAAATAGCTTTAGCATTAAAGTTTTGAGCTGATAAAATCTTAACTTTTGACTTCTGTGAAACAGTATTATACCAATTCCCAAAAGTAATGCTATACTTGGGAACTACTTCAGTTATTAAGTAATTAACACAAACATAATATTTTTTTTGCTAATTTAAGCTAAGTTAATGTTAATTATTCTTATGTTTACTTCTCCCCCACTCCCCTACTCCCCTACTCCCCCGCTCAATAAAATGTAGAAAAGCTTTTGAGAAATGGTATTACTTCTTCCTTCTTCCTTCTTCCTTCTTACTTCTTACTTATGGTTTCAAACTATATATGTGAAATAATTTCCTGAAA
>NZ_JBNHER010000065.1:0-20155 GCF_050015975.1 Dapis purpurea BLCC-M126
CTCCGCAAACGACCGCTTTTTCCCCTATCCAAGGGGAGGCTTTAAACCAGAATTACCCAATTATTAATAATTGGGTAATTCTAATTAAATTTAACTTTTTATTTCCAACAATAATTGGCTCATAAAGTTTCTGAAATTGTTGTTTTTGTTGTATTGTTGGCTGCCAATTTAATGTTTCTTGCCAAAGAGAATTCATTTCTGGCAAAATTTGTCTATTATTATCATTCATTATTTTAGAATTTAGAAGTAGGGTGTTATATTATCTCCAGATGAACACTTATAATATAGATTAGGTCATTTCAGTTATCAGTTATCAGTTATCAGCTTTTAGTTTTTAGCTTTTTCAGGAGTTTATGGATATAAATAAAAGTATTATCTATCAAAAAGCTTATCAATTTGCCATTAGAATTGTCAAAGCTTATAAATATTTAACAGAATAAAAAAAAGAATATGTATTATCTAAACAACTACTGAGAAGTGGAACATCTATTGAAGCCAACATAGCAGAAGCAAATGGAGGTATAGTAATCCTAGATGATTTTGGAGAAAGGTTTTGTGTCAATACCTTACGCTGTCTAGAGTGCTTCTCTATTTTCATTTAGGACTACTATATATCTCAGGCTGACTTTAGAGTAAAAATGTCTATGGCTTATAAAGAAGCATTAAAAACAAAGTATTAGTTGTCTCTCCTCAAAGATAATAATTATATTGAATTATATTGACAAAAAGCCTTTGAAAGTATCCATCAAGACGCAGATGAGATTGGCAAAATCTTATTTTCCATAATTAAAAAAACAGAAAAAACTGATAACTGATAACTGATAACTGTTCACTGAAAAAAGGCTAATAACTGATAACTGATGCCTATTCCCCATAATTTAATTGTTCACAAAGTTGACGATCGCTCTGGGAAACATGAGGATTAGTCTGTAAATAATCACTGACCCAACTACAACCCTTTTCTAACAAATCATCCAATGCTAAATTCCACAAAATAACATTATTATCTCTACTACCAGAAGCTAACAACTTACCATCAGGACTAAAACTTACACTCATCACACTATCTTTATGACTGCTCAAAGTTTTTAATAAACTACCATCATAAAGACTCCAGAGCTTAATTTTACCATCATAACTAGACGAAGCAATTACCTCACCATCTGGACTAAAACTAACACTGGTAATACTATCACTAGCACCTTTTAAAAAAGTTTTCAGTAACTCACCATTAATACTCCAAAGTTTTACCGTATTATCAAAACTTCCTGTAGCGATCGCCTGACTATCTGGACTAAAACTTACTCCCAAAATCCAAGCTTTGTGAGCATTAATAGTTCTTAGCAGCACACCTTTGTGAGTCCATAGTTTCACCTTGCCATCATCACTAGCAGAGGCGAGCATTTTACCATCTGGACTAAAACTCACACTACTGACCCATTCTTCATGTCCATCTAAAGTTTTCAGCAACTTACCTTGACGGTTCCACAACTTTACCGTTTTATCTTTGCTACCAGAAGCAATAATTTGATTATTTGGACTAAAGCTGACACTCATCACATGATGGGTATGTCCTATAAGATTGATATTTTGGGAGGTAAAATCAGGAGAATGATAACTTGTATTCCTATTCCCATCAAAACAAAGAGTTTCTATTGATATTGGGCATCCCAGCCTACTGGAAACTTTTACTTGACTATCGATAGTAATGTTAAGCAAACTGCTATATTTTTCTGACTCAAAAGACTGATGTGGCAGTAGGGAAAAATTTATGGGAAAAAAGGGAATAATTTTGTTCAAAGGGACAAGACAAAAATTACCTACTCTCACAAAACAACTTAACTTATTATCCCAATCATCTTTAATTTTTCCCTCTTCCCTAAAATATAATTTGCTTTTCTCATTCTTACGAGAAAAAAGCTGATTATATTTGTCATAAAGTTGCCAATGTTGAGGATCTTCAAGCAATTCCCAGTTCCAGATTTTCTCTGGAGAATTGAAGTACCACAATTTTACCGTATTGTCATAGCTACCTGAAGCGAGAATCTGACCATCTGGACTAAAACTTACACTTGCCACTCTATCAGTATGCCCCCTGAGAGTATTCAGTAACTTACCTGTGCGACTCCATAGTTTAATAGTATTGTCTTGAGATGCAGAAGCTAAGATTTGACTATCTTGAGTGAAATTCACACCAAGAACTCTATGTTGATGTCCTTGCAGAATATTTAGAGAGCTATTTTTGAGACTCCACAACTTAATAGTTTTGTCATAGCTAGCTGAAGTCAGAGTTTGGCCATCTGGGCTGAAACTAACCTCAGTAACTGTATCTCCATGACCCGAAAAAGTTTTCAAAAGGGTTCCATCTAAGTCCCAAATTTTGATAGTTTTGTCTTCACTGGAGGAAGCTATTGTTTTGCCATCAGGAGAAAAACTGGCACTAATAACTTGTTCTTTGTGTCCCTTTATTGTCTTTTTAAGAATTGGTCTGTTTCGGGAAAAACGCCAAATTTTGAATGTTTTATCCCCACTTGCTGTAACCAGACTTCTACCATCAGGAGAAAAATTGACGCTGTACACTGGATAATTATTATTTTGATATCCATGTTTTAAGGTTGCCAAAAGTTTCCCATTGAGATTCCACAATTGTACCGTGCCATTTTTATTAGCAGCAGCAATGATTTTTCCATTCGGACTAAAGCTAACCCATTGGATAACTGATTTAGTTTTGATTGTTCTTAGTAATACACCTGTGTTGTTCCAAATTTTGATAGTTTTGTCTAGTGAGCCTGATGCTAATATTTTGCTATTAGGACTGAAGTCAACTGTTAATACAGATTTACGATGACTCTTGAGAGATAGGGGCTTCTTTTCTAGTTGCTGAAGATCCCAGATTTTAACTGTCTGATCGTCGGAAGCTGAAGCTAGATATTTGCCATCTGAACTAAAGCTAATCCTGCTCACTCCATTTGTATGATCTGTTAAGGTTTTTTGTAATTTGCCATCTCGACTCCATAATTTAATAGTCTTATCTGCACTAGCAGAGGCAATTAAGTTTCCTTCAGGATGGAATATGACACTCCAAACTATATTACTATGTTCTTCTAAATGGTTATATTTGTTGACTTCATAAACTGCTTGCTGAAGAGAGGCTGCAATACGATATTCTGTATCATTTGATAATTTATTTTCTCCTAATAATTGTTTAATTTGTTGCCATTTTTGACCTGCTCTGATACTTTCTATCAGAGCATCAAATTTATAACCTGAGAAAAATAATGCTTCTGAAACAGCAGTCATACTATTAATATCTGCCCGATGTTTTTCAGCAGTTGCTACTTGTTTTTGAAATATTGTTTTTTGCCAAAAACCTAGTGTAGCAATGGTTGAAAGTGACATTGATATAATTCCTACGATTGCTGCTGCTAGTTGTCGTTTTAAAACTATATTTAGTTGGGCTTGGCTAATTATTCTATCTGTTTCTGCCTGATTTTTGGCAATTTCAGCTTGTTTTATTTCTAGTTCAGCTTGGCTTAATCTCTCTTCTAAATTAAATCTTTTACGGATTGGTTTGACTACATAATCGTGAACTAGCTGGTAATGTTTTTCATGGAACTCTTTGCGGATAAATAATAATCCTGAATCTATTAATATTTCTAAAATTAAGTGAAGCAGTTTTTTGCTTTCTTGAATATAACTAAGTTGATTTTCAATAAAATTTTTAGACGGATTTTTGGCGGGCAAATTTGGTTTGATAAATTTTTGAATTATTTCTAATAATTCTGTTTCGGTGCGACTAGCTCTGGTTAGATTATCATTAGTTAGTGTAAATAAAATTTGCATAGTAGCTTCCTCATTTTCCTTGCCACAATCTAAAATTACTTGCTCTAAAAAATTTTTGATTAGTTTTCCTTTCGCCTTTTGCGGATTAATGCCAAATTTTTGTTGGAATTGAGCTAAGGTTTTAATCGGAGGTTTTTCTTCTTGCAGTTGGCTTCCTACTACTTGTAATTCTATCGGGCGAATTTGCTGTTTTTCATCTGCTAAACCATCAACAATTGCATCAATTAATTGTGGTTCTAAATTAAATTTTGCTCTTTTAGTTAAGCATTCCATAACAGCATAGGCATCTTCTCTAGAAAAATCTCTTAAATGGTAACGAACCTGTTTGTCTAAAATATTGTTATTAATGACATCTAGATAATTGATAAAATCACATTCCAATAAATAATGTAAATAATCTGCTCTCATGGAGAAAATTATTTTGACAAAGGGAATATTTAGACAATTCTGGAGAAATGTATAGAATGCTTCTCTCTCTTCAGTGGTATTGCTAATAAAGAAAAATTCTTCAAATTGATCGAAGATTATTACTGTTAATAAATTATTTTCAACATTGTTTTTTAATTGTGCCAGAATTGATGATTCTATCAATTGAAATTTATCTGTAATAGCACATAAATATGGAGTGATTTTTTCTACTTCTGTACTAGAATTTTTTGATGGCGAAGGAGACAAAAAGTATTGATCTTGTGTATAATTTGTTTCTGGCTTTATAAGATTTTTATCATTCAAATTTTTCTCTTTTTTTTGTAACGTTTTCTCCAGACAATCTGATAACTCTCCTAACCAATCACTATATACTTGTACTACCACTGGTATAGTATCTCGTGCCGAAATAATAATATTGTTTAAAGCTGGTACTAATCCGGCATTAACTAAAGAACTTTTACCTACACCAGAACGACCATGAATAATTGTTAATTTATAGTCATCTCGACTTATTCTTTCTATCAGATTATTAATATCTTTTTGACGACTGGAGGCAGTTATTTCTGAGGGTAAAGTATCCTGATAATCTAATGATTCGTTGATATAACTTTGTTTTTGTGGTTGCAACTGAGATGCACCAATAAAGGCTAAAAGTCCGTATTGATGTGCAATTTTTCTCTGGGTTGTTTTTAAGCGGAATGCTTGTAAATATTTTCCTTGCTCATAATAAAGCGATCGTAATTCTGTTAAAATCTCCAGATAAAGTTTGGGGTCTCTACTTTCTGAAGTTTTCAAACTATTTTGAATTGCATTTTTCTCTGTTGCTTTGGCAAATTCTAGATATTGAATTGCTTCTCCTGAACGATCTAATTTTTTGACACTTTTTGCTAGTAAAAATAAGTATCTATTTTTTTCCGTTGGTAATGTTATATTTTTGGCATAAAATAAAATATTAAGTGCTCTTTCAGATAGCTTCTGAGCTTGAACCCAATTTAGTTTTTTCAGAGCAACTTCTGCTAAAAAACCGTAATCTTGTGCTATTTGTAACTCATTTCCATATTCGTTATGTATTGTTAGTCCTTCTAAAGCAATAGCTTCTAATTCTCCCCAAGCTTTCATCTGCTTTGCAACTTGTCCTAATGTTGTAATTACCTCAGCTACTAAAACAAAACTATTCACTTTTTCAAAAAGTTGTTTTGATTCTTGAAGTTTCAATTTTGCTTGTTCTAGTTCTTGACAATTATCTAGGGGATTTAGAATTGATTTAAGATAATAACATAAAGCAATATTATATAGAACTATCCCTTGTTGTTCCAGGATAAATCTATCGCTAATAATTGGTAATTTAGGATATTCCGGTTGATGCAGATAACATTGCTCCCTAACTTTATACTTCCACAAATTTAGACTTTTTTGATAATGAGCAATAGCAGAATCTATCTCTTCATTGTAGTAGTTATCTCGACCAATAATTAATTCTATATTTGCTGCAAGAATAGGTTCCAAATCTTGGTCACGATTTTTTAGGTCTTTGAGAGCTAAATCTATTTCTTGACGTTTATTTTTAGATAAGCCTTTAAAATAAGAACAGTTGGCTTGATCGACACAACTAGAAAGTAAAAGCTGAGGAATTATAGGATTTTCTGATAATGGTATTAATTGTTGTTGATGAGCAGAATTATCTATCCAATAATCCTCTATTTCTAGTCTAAGTAAATGTATTAAATCACAATTCGCTAGTTCAAATTTGATTGTAGCTGCTGCCCAACTTTTAAAATCTGGTGCTAATCTAATTAATTTAGCTAATAATTCATCTGTTATCCACAAAACTAGAGGAAAACAGAATTTTTTCCGAAATTCATCTCTGACTTGATTAGTAGAAGTTAGTAGCTCATCTATTGCTTCTACTTTCTCTAAGTCAAATATCATTATTGCTGGTGGTTCGGGAAAATTTTCTAATTGTTGATAAATTGTTGTATATAGAGTTTTAACAGTTTTTGGTAATACTATTTCTTGAATTTTTGTTGAAGATAGCTCTCTCACTTGTATCATCATTGTTTGCTGTAAGTATTGATAGTTACAGCAAACTAAAATCAGTGAAAATTGTCCCTGAGAAAGAGTGACAGACCTAATCAGTCTTTTGAGCGATCGCTGATTGTAAATGATACTTTCTTCCAAGTTTTTTAAAGCTTTCATATTGACTAAATACTATTACCTAATTTACTGCTAAAGACTAAAACTTTAATTAGGGGTTGTGCTCAAAAGTCTGATGGTGAAGGGAGGGAGCAGGTAGTAGGGAGTAGGGAGCACTGAAGAGTAAAGAGAGACAGGGAGTTATACAGCAGGTACTCAGAAAAATTATCCTTTGCTCCAACTTCTATAACTCTTACCCAAATACTAACTTTTTGAGCTTACTCTGGCTTAAAATATCCTACTTTTTCCGGACTTGAAAATGCTCCAACCTTTATCTGCCCATGCTTTTAGATTTATTCAGCAAACCCTAATTAAGTAGGTAGGCAAAATTAAACTTAAAATAATTAGAACAAGTAAATTCACCAAAACAATTCTGATTCCTGACTCCTACAATTCAAATAATTTTAATTATGACCAGATACTTATTTTTTCAATCGGTCATCAAATCTTTTGAAAAAGGAATATTCCTCAAGACTAGGAAGGAGTCGTCAGTTAATGAATCAAAAGTCATAAGTCGTTTTTGTTACGGTTATTGTGAGCAACCATTTCCAAAAATTTTTCCTTAAAAGGTGGAGTTTTAAACCCAATTATTTTGATAAGATGATAGTCTTAAAATAGTCAATACATCATAACTATTCGCTGACTTTGGTGTAATCTACTCTCCTAATAATTAGTATTAATCCAACTAACATATTTTTTAGTTTCTGCCAATAATGGATTAATTCCAAACCAATGACCATTCTTATCTCTATATTCAAAAACAAACATACTCCTAAGTAAAGTTTGGCATTCTTCTTCCCCAGTCACTCTTTGATTTTGTACTACTTTAAATAACAACTCCCATTCATCAGCAGTAATAGCTCTAATTAGATCATCTCGGTATTCCTGAATCACATTTTCTAAACATTCACTAGAGAAAGGAGGATCTTCTTGTTGGAGACAACTGTAGAGCAACATTAACAGTCGTCGCATATGACCTCCACTGATGCGGCAAAGTCTATCAAGGGTTTCAGGGGTGTCAAAAAGACTGGGGATCAATTCTAGACGTTGTTGGGAAGGTATTTCTGGAAAAGCTCTAGCTAATACCATTTCTCTTAATAATGCCATTCCAGGTTCATAATCGTTAGGTTCCATTGTGGGTTTTTTGCACCTAATTTGTACAGGTACCATTGGTAAGATTTTTGGTTTAACTCCAAATCGACTGGATAATCTACCATAATCATTAGAGAACATTAAAGTAAGGGGAATTGTGTACACTACATGACAGTTTAGTTTTTTGAGTTGTTCGCCTCGATCTACAAATAAATATTCTGGTTGAGTACGTCCCCAGGATTTGGGTGAGTTGTCTACACGATCTAAATTATCAACAATAACAACAAGTCCTTTCTTATCTCGGCGTTTGAGTTCTGTATTGGCACGTTCAAGTAATTCTTGATTTATTGATTCTAGAATAGTGCTGGTTCGTGGTTCGAGGTATTGTCTTAATTGAGAACGTAGTTTAGGGGAATTTTTAGTTTTAGCAGTAATTTTGGCAATTCCCACAGATAATTCTGCTTCTGTTGAAAGTTCTATGGGGGTTTGTAAAACTTCTGATACTTCAGTAAATAGCTTTTGGAAGTAACCTGGTTTGATTTTGATTTTCGTTTGTTCCATACTTTCGCTGACTTGACGAGCGATCGCCAGCAAAATGTCACTAATATCTACATCTCCCATATCTAAGTCTTCAGAAGACTCGAAGTAAACAACGTGATATCCCTGTTTTTCTAGTTTATCTTTCAGTCGAAATAATTCAGTGGACTTACCACAACCGATATGTCCTGTAAAGAGTTGACAAGATGGCTGATTTTCAGATAAAAGTGTTATGGTTCTTTCTAACTTTCTGATAATGTCACTACCCCTGACACTAGCAAAATCTATGTAATATTGTTGATCTTCAGGGTTCCCTACTATCAGGGTCTTGCTAGGGTTACAAGCTTTGTAAAATTTAATTAAGTCTAGTTCACTCAACACTTGTTTTCCTATATATAAACAAAGTAGTATTTTGTAATATTGCTGAGTGTTATTTTCCTGGATTCTTTTAATCTGGGCAAGAGGTATATCAACACCTAGGGGTAAAAGCATCAATAATCATTACCCTAGAGGAAATAAAGTATATACCAAATGGTATTAATGGCAGCGATTAAGTTTTTTTGAACGGGAGTCAGGAGATGGAGAGGGGTATATAGAAAAAAGGATGGTGGTGCATAGTAATAGTATAGGAAGTGTGGTGAGTATGAGGAGTGTGGGGAGTATAGGAAAAAAATGTATATTTTCGCCATTACTATGCAGGACTATAGAAAAAAGCTTAAAAAATAGTCGTATTTTCCCCATCTCCTCATATTCTGCTTATCTTTTTAAATAGATTTCAAATGGCTTCTATAAACAGAGAAGACAATTAATTAGATGATTTATAATAAACACAAGTTTTATTCCCTATATAAATCATTTGAAAGAGCAAAAAAATCAATATAGCGTTTTTCAGTAAGCGTGAAGTACACTTTATATATTTTTTCCCTGTTCCTTGTTGCCTAAAGCCTATAATTTTGTACATCACGTTTTTGGGAATTGCTATATATTTCTAATTAGACATCTCCGATAATTAAAAATCAAATTAATTATCGTGCATAAATCATTAATTATTTTCCCCTACTCCCTACTCCTTCTTTTCCAAATAGGTCTATTGAAAATAAAAAAATATGTAATTAAATTACATAATAATTATCCTGAAAAAAAGGTAATTTTTAAGAATATTAATTAGTAAATAATAGCACTTATCAAATATTCATACTTGAAGGGGAAAATTAAATTCATACTTTAATTTTTTTTAATGTTATTTTGAATAATATTACGAATAATAAGTACTATTAAAAGACTCGATCAGAAATTTTTTTTTAAGGAAAAAGAGAACTTACAACATAAAAAATGGTATCAAATATATTAATTATGACTCCTGAATTCTAAGAGATAGCCTAGCTATTTGTAGCAAACATTTATAAATTTGTATAACACCTAACAGCTTATTTCTGGATATTTAGCAAACTTTTTGAGATTTAGTATAAATTAAATAAATTAAGTAAATGACTAATAGTATTGGATCGGTTTCTCAATCAGATTTAACAAGTCGGCGACAAACATTACGCCGTCAAAGACGTTTAAAATTAGTAATTATAATCTGGCAGATACTAGCAGTTAGTGGTTTAGCATCAGGTCTACTGTGGACAATTACTCAACCAATTTGGCTAATAACTAAACAAGAACAATTAACCGTAGAAGGTAATCAATTACTTTCAGACAGAGCAATATTATCTCTAATTACTTTAGATTATCCTCAATCTATTTGGGGAATTCAACCACAAATATTAACTCAGAATTTAGAGTCACATAGTCCAATTGCTAAGGCAAAAATTAGTCGTCATTTATTTCCTCCGGGTTTAAGGATAGAGATTACAGAAAGACGCCCTGTAGCAATTACTCAATTCAAAAGCAAGGTAGGTACTGGTAACTCACAAAAAATGGGATGGTTAGATGCTTATGGCAACTGGATACCTCTAGAAAGCTTTTCTGCTCTAGAAAGAACTGGATCTTTACCTACTCTAAAAGTAATTGGTTTTACTGAACAATATCGTCAATATTGGCATCCTCTATACCAAAGTTTAAGTCGTAGTCCTGTTAAGGTATTTGAGATTAATTGGGAAGATCCAGGAAATTTAATTCTGACAACTGAATTAGGATTAGTACATCTCGGACAGTACAGCTCTCGATTTAGTGAACAATTAAATGTCTTAGACCGGATGCGAGAATTACCGAATAAAATTGATATTCGGCGAATGTCCTATATTGATCTAAAAAATCCAGAATCTCCTTTAATTCAGTTACCGAATAAATCTAGAGCAATTAAAATTCAGTCAAATTAAATCTACAAAAATTTCTAATTTCAAAGTATTTTGAGAAGTGGCCTTGAGTTCCAGGAAAACTCCAAGGTAAAATAGATTTAATTCTATGCCCTTTCAAAGTAATAAAATAGTTATCAAAAGTTTCTAATGGTAATCTTTAGAAAACTGTAAAAATATATAAAAATTTATTTAAAGACGCTTCTGTATTAAGTAAAGTTCCCAAAAAAGCAAAATGAATAAACTAAGTCCATTTGTTGGATTATAGTGCAACATATTTTAGAATATGATTGACTAATCTCTGCCAAGAGCTATCCTGGTAAGCTATAAACTAACTTAGAGTAAAAAAACTGTATATCTACCATCCCCAATAATGATAGTGAATAATCAACCAGGGGTCAACAATGAAAGTCCCCAATCTCAAGGACAAGGAAGTTTTCCATTGCCAAAAAAAGTCTCTAATCCATTTCGTAATAGCCCAGGATTGTATGGAGAACAAGATTATGACCCTAAAGGTATAACAAAAGAAGAATCCAGGAGTGATGATATCGTGCCAAGTAATGCGGCAAAAATTAAAGTAATTGGTGTGGGAGGGGGTGGCGGCAATGCTGTTAACCGAATGATTGCTAGTGAGGTCTCTGGTATAGAATTTTGGACGGTTAACACAGATGCCCAAGCCTTAACTCTGTCCCATGCTCCTAAACGCCTACAACTTGGACAAAAGCTGACAAGAGGCTTGGGGGCAGGGGGTAATCCTGCTATTGGGCAAAAAGCAGCGGAAGAATCTAGAGATGAAATAGCTAATGCTTTAGATCATCCCGATCTAGTATTTATTACTGCTGGAATGGGAGGCGGTACAGGTACTGGCGCTGCTCCAGTTATAGCTGAAATTGCTAAAGAAGCAGGCTCTCTAACAGTAGGGGTTGTAACTCGACCTTTTACTTTCGAGGGAAGACGCCGAATTACTCAAGCTGATGAAGGAATTACTGCTCTACAAACTAGAGTAGATACTTTAATTGTGATCCCCAATAATCGCTTGCTATCTGTTATTAATGAACAAACTCCTGTACAAGAAGCTTTTAGAATAGCAGATGATATCTTGCGTCAAGGTATACAGGGGATTTCAGATATTATTACTGTGCCTGGATTAGTAAATGTTGACTTTGCTGATGTCAGAGCAGTTATGGCTGATGCTGGTTCGGCGTTGATGGGAATTGGTATGGGATCTGGTAAGTCTAGGGCAAGGGAAGCAGCCAATATGGCAATCTCTTCTCCTTTACTTGAGTCTTCCATTGAAGGAGCAAGAGGAGTTGTATTTAATATTACTGGTGGTACTGATTTAACTTTACATGAGGTTAATGCTGCTGCTGAGATTATCTATGAAGTTGTCGATCCTAATGCCAATATTATTTTTGGCGCTGTAATTGATGAAAAACTTCAGGGAGAAATTAAAATTACTGTCATAGCTACTGGTTTTAGTGGAGAAGTACAAACTCAACCTACCCAGGAAAAGACACAACCAAGACGACCAGTACCCAGTCCTAACCAGACTCCTAATCAAACCCCTGAGCCACAAAAAAAATTACCAGGATTAGATATTCCTGACTTTCTGCAAAGGCGACGAAATCCACCTAATAGATAAAGATTAAAGCAAAGGAAATTTCTTGTCTTGATATAGCTAGTCGAAGCAAAGGGCTCAGACATAACTGAATGCTGTTTGCGGAGCATTTCTGCAGAAAAAGCTCAGTCATAAATTACTTTTGCCTTTTGCCTTTTGACTTTTGACTTGCGCGTAGCGCTATATCTAACTCCCTATATATTATATCAATTGTTATGGCTGATTTGATGGCATCAAGTATTCCTGTTGCTTTGACTATTGCTGGATCTGATAGTGGCGGTGGAGCAGGTATTCAGGCAGACTTGCGTACTTTTGCTTTTCATTGTGTTCATGGTACAAGTGCTTTGACTTGTATCACTGCCCAAAATACTTTGGGAGTGAATAGGGTTGATGCTTTGTTGCCAGAAGCGGTAAAAGCACAAATTGAAGCAATTGTCAAAGATATAGGTGTCCACGCAACTAAAACAGGAATGTTGCTCAACCAAGAGATTATTTTGGGTGTGGCTGAGGCAGTGGAGACTTTAAGTTTAAAACAATTGGTGGTAGACCCAGTAATGGTGTCCCGTGCAGGTGTTCAGTTGATTGATGATTCGGCGGTGGCAGCTTTACGGGATTTTTTGCTACCAAAAGCCAGTATCGTTACTCCTAATATTTATGAGGCTCAGATTTTTGCGGGTTTAGATATTAATGATATTAATGATATGCGACTGGCGGCTGAGAAAATTCACAAATTAGGGGTAAAAACTGTTTTGGTAAAGGGGGGTGCTCTGAAGGATAATTTGCGAGGAGCAGATGTTTGGTTTGATGGGGAGCGCTTTGAAATTTTGAGAACTGCAACAGTTGATACTACTAATACTCACGGTACTGGTTGTACTCTCTCAGCAGCAATAGTAGCTAATTTAGCCCAAGGGAAAGATTTATTTTCTGCTGTTAAATTGGCTAAGGATTATGTCACAAATGCTTTAAAGTATGCTTTGCAAATTGGTCAAGGTCAAGGACCTATCGGACATTTTTTCCCTTTGTTATTAAACACTCACAGCAGTTTGTAACTTGATGAGGTACATAATTTTGGGGGAGTAGGGAAGAGGGAAAAGGGAACATAAGAACTTTAAATAGTTCTTCATATAACTATATCTCATAAATCTGAAATAAACTTTAACTAATCAAAATAACCGTTTTTCATGGCAAAAAGAAAAGTAGTCAAATAGTTAATATTATTAGTCAAAATTATTCTAATTCAAAAATATCCTAAATTTGCAGAAAATGGCTAGTAGTAAATTAGTAACTATCAGCCATTTCCAGTAAAATAACACAATATATTTATCTTCTTGCACTCCCTAGGCGATAGTAGCGATCGTGATGCCAGCTATATTTTTTATTGTTGTCTTCTTCAGATTGTGAAGAAGATGCTTTTTGAGCTTCTTCTACAAATAAAGGAGTTGAGTTTTTCAGAAGATCTCTTTGTACTGCAGCAAAAGCATGACGTACTCCTGAAACAATTTGCTTTTGATAATCTTCTTCAGCTTTTTTTGTTTGGAACTTCCAACCTTCCTTACTTGAAGCATATAAGGGTGGGAGACGATTCAGGGCATAAGTTTCTACATCAGCTCTCTTAATATATTTGGCTAACTTTTGAGGAAGTAAAGTGATTTGACGATTTACTTCATCTGCTACCATCTGTTCCATAATATTTATATATTTCTTTTTAGAATTAACTACCATAATTATTTTCCTATCTCCTACTGATATACTTTTTTGTACTTTTTCTAGCTGTTTTAACCTCAAGTTTATGATTAGAATCCCTCAATTAATTTAATTTATTTCATTCAAATGACTACTACTATTACTATTACTATTACTATTATTACTATTTAGTGAATAGAAATTTGATTATGAGGAAATAACAGTTACGATTAAGTCTTCTATCTGTTTAATATTCTGGTTACCAGCTAAATATCCAATGCCTCGATGCAAATGTAGCCTAAATTGGGTGGCCAAAGTTTCTTGGTCTATACCTATTCCGTCATTATAGCAACGTTGCTTAAGAGCTAACAATAGTATGTCAGAAAATTTCCCGCCAAAAATTCTCCATGTTAATTCTAAATTGCTATCAGCAGGAATTGGCACTGGAGAGGGAATAGTTGATTCTGCCAAAGAGCAACAGAATGCCCAACGACAAAGGATATTCCACTGGTCAATTTTAGTATTACGTTTAAGTTTTGTTAACTGTTCTTTGGCTACTTGAGAAAGTCGTATTCGTTCAATTGGTGGTTCCATAATCAGGTATTTAAATCAGGTATTTAGATATAGCTATCTATAATTGGGATAAAATTAGTTTTTTTCAATTTATTTAATCTATAAAAATCCATTTGGGATTCGGGTAAGATATGCTTCAACTATGTTTTTTCAAATCAGAAAAATTTACCTTAATTGCTTTGCCATTGCTTATTGCCAGTTGCCTGGGGCCTCATCTGAAAAAAATAAAATATGAGAGCTTACTATAGCAATCTGATGATTAGTTGTGATAATTTTTAAACAGTTAATTTTAACTAAAAACCTTTGAAATTTTGTACGTCGCTAATCCAAGAGCTCCCATATCTAACTCCTGTACGGGCGAATGGCGATTCGCTAGCAAAATATTACAATTTAAATAGGATTGCTATATATTTATTGATAGCTACAATAAGTTATTTACCTAATATTTAATCAAAAAATATACTAATCAGATGTGATAATTTCAATATTCCTTGTTGCCTCAAAGTCTACAATATCTCACAACTAAAATAAGATTGCTATATTTAGAGATTATTGATACAAATCAACATTTAGAGCTTTATATTTATAGCTAAAGTATTTTACTACTACATATATTGAACTATAACCTAAACTTAATCTGTTAATTCTAAACTTTTGTAACAAATTAAGTATATAGTTAAACCCTACATTAATACTGGAAAACTTTGCATACAAAGTCTATTAGTAACCCTCATAAAATTCTATCGGCAAAATAAGATTTTTATATTTATAGCAATTTAAGGTCTGAAGGCAATTTCTTATTTCTCCTAATCTCCCAAAAATTATCAAATTATTTTGTATTTTTCCCTATTCTCAGTAATGGCTGTTCCTTTTTTTTAATTTATCATGGTTGAATTTCAAATGAAAATACGATATACCGACTGACAATTTAGATTACTAATGATAGTTATTCGGAAAGCTTAGAGAAAACAATTTTTATAGCAATAGCAGAAAAAAATATTTTAAATATCTGTTAAAATTAGCCTAATCAATAAATTTTATATGGTAAATGTTAATTTCAAATTTACATAAATTTTTGACTTATCCTATCAATAAAAAATCGTATCAAGGGGTGGTATTTTGGTTTAGTCTTAGCATGACTTTTGCCGTGCTTTATGGTTTTTTAGCACTCAAAAAAGCTTTTGCTAGTAGTCTGAGCGTACAAGATGATGCCAGACAACATATTTTTTGGATGCAACGTTTTTTTAATCCCGATTTATTTCCTAACGATCTAATTGCTGACTATTTTCAGTCAGTTGCTCCAGCCGGATATACTTGGCTTTATAAAAGTGCAGCATTTATAGGAATTAATCCATTTATTTTAGCGAAAATTATTCCTTTTATTTTAGGTTTAATTTGCACCTACTATATTTTTAGAATCTGTTTAGAAATTTTACCAGTTCCCATAGCAGGATTTATTGCAAGTTTGGTAATGAATCAAGCTATTTGGATGAAAGATGATGTGGCTTCGGCTACACCTAGAGCATTTGTTTACCCATTTTTCCTGGCTTTTTTATATTATTTAATCAGTGGTTCTTTAGTCAGAATGGGGATAGCGATCGCTCTGGTTGGATTATTTTATCCACAGTATGTTTTTATTGCTTCTGGAATGCTAATTTTGAGATTAATTTGCTGGAGAGATGGCAGATTTAAATTATCATCAGAAAAACAAGATTTTCTACTTTGTGGAATTGGTTTAAGTACTGCATTTTTTGTTTTATTGCCTTACGCTTTAACTTCTTCGGAATTCGGACCGGCTATTAGTCGAGAAGCAGCGATGAAATTAAGAGAGTTTTATCCTCACGGGCGTAGTACATTTTTTCATGTTCATCCCAAAGATTTTTGGTTAACTGGTAAACGTAGTGGGATGTTTCCGAAGTCTTTATTTACTCCTGCTACTCAATGTGCAGGGTTAGTTTTACCGTTTTTATTGTCTTTTCGTTCTAGTTTTCCTTTAATCAAAAATATTACCAGTCGTATTTGGTTATTAGTGCATCTCTTACTGTCATCTTTGGGAATGTTTTTTATTGCTCATGCTTTACTTTTTCGATTACATCTTCCCAGTAGATATACAGGATTAAGTTTCCGCATAATTATTGCTTTGGCAACGGCGATCGCCCTTACTTTAATTATTGATGCTTTGTTTAATTGGGCAGAAAATAGACAAAAGTCTCCTATTAAATTCCAGGCTATTATATCTTTAGTTTTAACAGGTTTAATTCTGGCATCTTTGGTGTTATATCCTGCTTTTGTTAAAGGCTTTCCTCTCGTTAAATATAAAGTAGGCAGAGCTACAGATTTATATAGTTTTTTTCAAGAACAACCTGAAGATATTTTGATTGCTTCTTTGGAGGAAGAGGCAAATTTATTACCTACATTTGCTCAACGTTCTATTTTGTTGGGTAGAGAATATGCTATTCCTTATCAAGTTGGTTATTATAGTCAATTCCGCCAACGAACTATAGATTTAATTGCTGCTCAATATAGTTCAGATTTAATGGACGTGAAAAATTTTATTCAAAAGTATGGGATAGAATTTTGGATGGTACATCGTGGTGCTTTTACACCAGAATATGTTGAGGATAATAGTTGGTTAATGCAATATGAATCTGCACAGGATGCGGTTACTTTTTTGCAGTTAGGATATATTCCTGCTTTGGCAACAACTATACCTATTTGTACTGTTTTTCAGAATGATAGTTTATTTGTTTTGGATGCTAATTGTATTTTGAAGAAGGGAGTAGGGAGTAGGGAGTAGGGGTTTGGTCTCCAAACCCAAGAGTCTAGTAGTGAACTGTTTTATCTAAAATTATGCAATGGGAAATTTTTAATATACAATTTTCTATTGCCACAATGGAAATTCATTTGCTGAAGCACCCAGCCAGAGGTGATGGGTAGTAAAATTTTCCTTCTATTGCGTATAGAGCAATAGTAGTTTCATTTTCTGAAGCACCCAGCCAGAGGTGATGGATAGTGAAATTTCTCTACTATTGCGTATAGAGCAATAGTAGTTTCATTTTCTGAAGCACACGCCAGAGGTGATGGGTAGTGGAATTTTCTCTACTATTGCGTATGGAGCAATAGTAGTTTCATTTTCTGAAGCACACGCCAGAGGTGATGGATAGTAGAATTTTCCTTTGCTGAAGCACCCAGCCAGAGGAGATGGATAGTAGAATTTTCCTTTTATTGCGTATAGAGCAATAGTCAATTTATTTTCTGAAGCACCCCACCAGAGGTGATGGATAGTGAAAATTTCCTAACCAAAGCGTAACGCACTAACCAAAATATTTGGAATAGAAATATTTGACAGAGGTGGTGCGTTACATTTCATTTTCATGTCACGCAGTGTTTCATGTTGGCTATTACGTCGAAAACGCACCCTACTAAATATTCTCTACTTTTAGATGAAACAGTCCATTACTATTGAGGGTATTAGCGAGTAGTTTCCTTGCCAGAAAAAAAGGATATTCTTCTTTAGAAAATCTTGCTGTAAATATTCCAACCGCTAGATATTACCCTTTCATTACCATTGTTGTTAAAGTTATTCAGGTCTGGCGAGCCACTATAGCTATAGTATGATAATTATCCATTAGGTTTCTGAGCAAATATAATACCAGAACCTCTTGAAAAAATCTTGCTGTAAATATTCCAACCGCTAGATATTACCCTTTCATTACCATTGTTGTTAAAGTTATTCAGGTCTGGCGAGCCACTATAGCTATAGTATGATAATTCTCCATTAGGTTTCTGAGCAAATATAATACCAGAACCTCTTGAAAAAATCTTGCTGTAAATATTCCAACCGCTAGATATTACTCTTTCATTACCATTGTTGTTAAAGTTATTCAGGTTTGGCGAGCCACTATAGCTATAGTATGATAATTATCCATTAGGTTTCTGAGCAAATATAATACCAGAACCTCCTGAAAAAATCTTGCTGTAAATATTCCAACCGCTAGATATTACTCTTTCATTACCATTGTTGTTAAAGTTATTCAGGTTTGGCGAGCCACTATAGCTATAGTATGATAATTCTCCATTAGGTTTCTGAGCAAATATAATACCAGAACCTCCTGAAAAAATCTTGCTGTAAATATTCCAACCGCTAGATATTACTCTTTCATTACCATTGTTGTTAAAGTTATTCAGGTTTGGCGAGCCACTATAGCTATAGTATGATAATTCTCCATTAGGTTTCTGAGCAAATAGAATACCAGAGGTACTTTGAGAATTCACAACAGACGTAAAAATTGTTAAGAGAGCGATAATACTTGCAAGTAAAACTTTTGCTATGCGACTTTGTATGATTTTCATTTCTAGTCCTTCCTTTACTGTGGTTAAACGTAAATGTGATAAGAATTAAAAATTTTTGATCAAATATCTTAATTACACCGGGCTTTCATTACTAAAATACTTTATATTTATTTAAGGATTTAGGTTATTTTTATAGATTTAGGGATGGATTCTCAGACAATCTAGGGATTGAGCATTCAAGAATTTTCTCGATCTTCTCGAAATGGCTGCAAAATAATTCCTAAAATTTTATCAATTTCTTTGACGTAATATTCCCCTGCATCTATACGCACAATTTTTTCTTCAAGTGTTAAAAATTTCCAATTTGTTCCAGTTGTTACTCCACCGTAAATAACCTTAACTGGATTACCTGATCGCTGATTAAATAATTGCGCTCCAACCATACTAGCAACACATTGTCCTAACCCACGAATAATATTTTCATTTTTAGCTTCAACAATGGTAATAACTGGAGCTGTAATGAAATATTGTTCGGAGGAAAAACTGAGCAAAAAATCACAATATCCTTGTAATCCTAAATCTGCTTCTACATTAAATTCTGTTCCTGAAAATAGACTAATTCGATAATTTAATTGTCGTCTCACATCGGCTAAAATTTGAGAAATTAATAGTTCAGAACGAGCTTTTTCTGTATTAATAGCAGTTGCTAATGGAATATATTCTCTCAAGATATAGGTTTTGGTATAGCAGGAATTTTGCACAGGTATAGGAACAATATGTTTTCAATTGTAGGGATAATTGTTAACTTATCTCTTTTTATATCAGCAGTAATAGCTTAAGCACTCTGTACCTAATCAACTAGAAAACTTCTGTAAGCTTATTTTGTCTTACTTGAGAAAGAAATATAAGCTACTCTCGAATATCCAAAGTAGGTATAGGTTAGGTTGAAGAAGAAAACTCAATATTTTCAGGATTGTTGTTTGTTTTATCCTGCGGATAAGCTACACTAACACTTCTTTCTATGCTTTATCCATACGTCTTGAAACCCTTCTTTTTCTGTATTAGTGGTAGTTTAGTTAGTAAATTTAGTTGAATAAAAAATCATGCGTATAGGCGAACAAACCAAGTTAAATTTTATGATATCAGAATTTTTGTGAGGAAGCAACCGGAAATCCTTTGACGCGCGATTTTTTTCGGGAGCTTCATAGAATGAAAATGTTGATAGCTTTTTACTCAGCAGGAATGGATAGAAAGATTTGACGAGGAAAAAAAATCTTTGCGGAGCTTAACGAGATGAAAATATTTCTGGTATTGGCGGTTGGTGATTTTAGCTATGATTGTGTTTTCATAGCGAGCGCTTAGGTGTAGGTGGTTAGTGAAATTTTCTTTCTATTGCGTAGGTTGCAATAATAAATTCATTTCCTGAAGCAGCTGCCGGATGTAGATGGTTAGCAGAATTTTCTGTTCTATTGCGTAGGTCGCAATAATAAATTTCATTTTCTGAAGCTCACGTCGGATGTAGATGGTTAGTGGAATTTTCTGACTATTGCGTATAGAACAATAGTTGATTCATTTTCTGAAGCACACGCCGGAT
>NZ_JBNHER010000065.1:20255-41141 GCF_050015975.1 Dapis purpurea BLCC-M126
GTAGGTGGGTAGTGAAATTTTCCTTCTATTGCGTATAGAACAATAGTTGATTCATACACGCCGGATGTAGGTGGGCAGTGAAATTTTCCTTCTATTGCGTAGGTCGCAATAATAAATTTTATTTTCTGAAGCACACGCCGGATGTAGGTGGGTAGTGAAATTTTCCTTCTATTGCGTATAGAACAATAGTTGATTCATTTTCTTAAGCACCCAGGTATATGGAGGTGGTTAGTGAAATTTTCCGACTATTGCGTGTAGGGAAATAGTTAATTAATTTTCTGAAGCACCCCGCCATATGGAGGTGAATAGCTAGGGAAGGGTAATGCACCAACCAAAATATTTGGGATAGAAATATTTAGCATAGGTGGTGCGTTACATTTCATTAACGCACCCTACAAGATGGCTTACTAAATTAGAGCCGCCATCTTCACATCATTAGTTGCTAATAACTCCTGTAACTCGTCAGAGTCTACAGTCTCCTTATCAACCAACATCTCCGCCAACTTATCCAAAATATGACGGTTGCCTTCTAAAACTTCTTTTGCACGACGATAAGCTTGGTCTACCAAATTACGAACCTCATCATCAATGGCAGCAGCAGTTTCCTCAGAAAAATCACGTTCAGACATAATATCTCTACCCAAGAACATATTACCGTTCTGACGACCAAGAGCCACAGGACCGAGGCGATCGCTCATCCCAAACCGAGTCACCATCTGGCGGGCCACACGAGCAACCTGCTGCAAGTCATTAGAAGCTCCAGTTGTCACCTCTTCATCACCAAAAATAATTTCCTCAGCGAGACGACCACCTAAAGCAACTGCCATTTGATTTTGCAGATAAGCACGAGAGTACAAACCAGAGTCCATCCGGTCTTCACTAGGAGTAAACCAAGTTAAACCACCAGCTCCACCACGAGGAATAATACTAATCTTCTGTACTGGGTCATAATCAGGCATCAATGCTCCAACCAAAGCATGACCAGCTTCGTGATATGCTACTAATTCCTTACGCTTCTCGCTCATTACTCGGTCTTTCTTCTCTGGGCCAGCTAATACCCGGTCAATAGCATCATTAACTTCATCCATCGAGATTTCAGTTAAGTTGCGACGAGCTGCTAAGATAGCACCTTCATTCAATAGATTAGATAAATCTGCACCAGTAAACCCAGGTGTCCGACGGGCAATTTTTTCTAAGTCCACATCTTTTGAAAGACTCTTACCACGAGCATGAACGTTGAGAATTTCCAGACGACCTGCATAGTCGGGGCGGTCTACTACTACCTGACGGTCAAAACGACCAGGGCGAAGTAGGGCAGCGTCTAAAACGTCGGGGCGGTTAGTTGCAGCGATAATAATGATACCTGTGTTGCCTTCAAAACCATCCATTTCGGTGAGTAGTTGGTTTAGAGTTTGTTCTCTTTCATCATTACCACCACCTAAACCAGCACCTCTTTGACGACCCACCGCATCAATTTCATCTATAAATACGATACAGGGAGCATTAGACTTTGCTTGTTCAAATAGGTCGCGGACACGGGAGGCACCTACGCCTACGAACATTTCTACGAATTCTGAACCAGAGATAGAGAAGAATGGTACTCCTGCTTCTCCAGCAACAGCTTTAGCTAATAGAGTTTTACCTGTTCCGGGAGGACCTACTAATAGTACACCTTTAGGAATCTTAGCTCCTATGGCTGTGAAGCGATCGGCATTTTTCAGGAAGTCTACTACTTCGGTTAGTTCTAGTTTGGCTTGTTCGATACCTGCTACATCGCCAAATGTAACTTGGGTTTGAGGTTCCATTTGAACTCTAGCTTTGGATTTACCAAAGTTCATCGCTTGACTACCAGGCCCACTTTGAGCGCGACGTAGTAGGAAAAACAGTCCCACTAATAATAGGATAGGGAAGAATAAACTACTTAATGCTCTGACCCAGAAACCTTCTTCATTCTGGGGAAGTACGGAAATATCTACGTTGTTTTGAGTGAGAATGTTAATTAGGTCAGGGTCATTAGGTAAATTAACCAGGACGATAGTTCCATCGGCTACTTTGACTCTAGCTATTGTCCGGTCAGCACTTATACTTACTTTGTCTACGTTATTGCTTTCTACCTGTTGAATGAACTGACTGTATTTCCAGGTTTCGCGAGTTTGGGGTTGTTGATCAAAGAATGCTGTTGCTAAGGCTATGACTACTATTGCCAATAGGGCATATAGGCCAGCGTTTCTCCACCTTTTATTATTCACAGGGGTTGATCCTCCTAGTTTTTTATGGTATTTGGACTATGACTTATTTAATCCTGGTATATTAACTTATGTTAACTTATTCCTCATATAATACCACAGTCCTAACTAAATCAAAAGTCAAAAATTAAAATTCATCAGCCTTCAGTTCTTAATTTTGACTCCTAATTCTTCTTTCAAGGATACTAATGCTGGAAAAAATGACTAATTTGAATTATCTAGAAACTTCAGGATGACTAAAGTCATTAACAGAGGAAAAGTTAGTAGATTACAATTATAATCTTTTACTTGGATATTCTTATCCTGCTCTTTAATTTATTGAAGATAAATTAAAGAGCGATTTTCGAGTATTTGAATATAGGAGCGGACAATCAACTTTATGGTATACTCAAGGAGTTGAAGAAATAATTACTGTAGAACATAGTTATGGTTATGTTCTCAAAATTTATGCTTTTATTCCCAATAATCTGAAGCTAGTTTTGAAAGAAAATAGACAAAGATATGTTGAGTAAATGAATAATTATGGTAATGCTGATTTTGATGTAATTATTATTGATGGAATTAATAACGTTAAATGTGCTGAAATATGTGAAAAAATTATCGAAAACTGGCTGGATCATGTCCTCTAATTCTGATAGAGAGGAAAATGATAGAGCAATATTTTTTTGCAAATTCAAGCATTTAAACCCATATATTTTTATGGTTTAGTAGCATTTCAAAAATATCAAAAAAGTTGTACTTAAATTTTGTTTCAAAGAGATGATTTTTTGTCGAATTTAAAATTACCAAGCCAAAAATAATCTTGTTTGAGTATTTCTCTGGGGTAATATGAAGCAATGATTAAAAGAGAAAATGAAAATCAAGGTAGTCAAGATAATCAGATTTTGGCTTGTTACGAAGCTATTAAAAATCAACCTTATGCTGTTGAAGCTTACCAGAAATTAGGGGATATCTGTTATTCTCAAGGTCAAATTGAAAAGTCTATTCGTTCTTACAACAAAGCAATAGAATTACAACCAGATTTGGCAATAGTTTATGCAAAGTTAGGCAAAATTTATTCCCAAAAAGGTCAACTACAACAGGCGATCGCTCACTATCAAAAAGTTATTACACTTGAACCAAAATCCGCAGCTATATATTGGAATATTAGTCAGATTCTACAGCAACAAGGTAGATTATTTGAGGCTAAGATTTATCAGCAAAAAGCATTAGAAATTAAGCCGGATTTAATTAGAAAATCATTTGCTTTGAATCAGCTCGATATTAAACTTACTCCTTACTTAACTTGGGAAAATGGATTTTTTATTGAAGCGGGAGCGAATGATGGGATAAGTCAAAGTAACACTTTATATTTTGAGAAATACAAAAACTGGCAAGGTATTCTAGTAGAAGCAATACCAGAGTTAGCAGAAAAATGTAGAATTAATCGGTCTAAGTCTGTGGTAGAAAATTATGCTTTAGTTCCTTTTGATTATGGTCAGGATTATATAAAAATGAACTATTGTAATCTTATGTCTTTTGTTGATGGAGCTATTGAGTTAGAGGAGGAAAAAAAAGTTCACTTAAAAACAGGTTGCCAAGTTCAAAATATTAATCATAGTTATGAAATAAATGTACCAGCAACAACATTAACTGGAATTCTTGACAAGTATAGAGTTGAAAATATAGATTTGTTTTCGTTAGATGTTGAAGGTTTTGAATTAGATGTTTTGGAGGGTATTGATTTTGATAAGTACCAACCAAAATTTATGTTGATAGAGGTACGTTATGGAGATAGAAAAGCAATTGATTCTTTTTTAAGACCGTTATATGAACCTATTGCAGCACTATCTAATTCTATAAATGAGACTTTACCGGAACGGTCTTATCAAGATATTTTGTATAAAAAAGTGAGGTAAGTATTTAGCTATTAGCTGTCAGCTCTCAGAAGCAAAATTTTTCATTTTCTCAAGCTCCTAAGAGTGGGAGTGGCTGCTGAATTTCTAAGTATTGCGGATGAGGGAATAGTATTTTCATTTTCTCAAGCATCTCAAACTATTGCGGATGAGGAAATAGTATTTTCATTTTCTCAAGCACTTCAAAGTTGTAGTGGCTGTCGAATGCGGATGGGGAAATAGTAATTTCATTTTCTCAAGCACCTTAGAATTAGGGCACAGATCAATTTATTATCACACTTAGAAAAATTTTATCCTTTGAAATCTCCTACATCTTGCTAGAATTAGTTAACCAAAAATTCAGGTCTCAAGACTTCATTTCCTTGAAAATGAAAAAGAGAAATTTCAGTATTTCAAGCCTTTTGGTTTAGCTAGAAAAACTGATAACTAAAAATTCAGGTCTCAAAACTCCATTTGTAATGAAATGAAAAACAAAAATTTACTATTTTAACCATCTTGTTTAACGCAAATAAACTTATAACTGATAGCTAAAAATCAAGGGTTCAATACTTCATTTTTAAGGATATGAAAAACATAAAATTTACTATTTTAATTCTTTTATTTCAGCCATAGTAACTGATAACTGAAAATTAACTGATAACTGAAATGACTCAATTTCAATTAAAAACTCCTGTAGTTCTAATTATATTTAATCGACCAGATACAACGGCAAAAGTATTTGAGGCAATTCGTGAAGTAAAGCCTCTTCAATTATTTGTAATAGCTGATGGTCCTCACCTAGATAAACTAGGAGAATTTGAGAAATGTATCACAGCAAAAAAGATAATCGATCAGGTTGATTGGAAGTGTGAAGTTTTAACTAATTATGCTGAAGTTAATTTAGGTTGCCGAGAGCGTATTTATAGTGGATTAAATTGGGTTTTTAGTTTGGTAGAATCAGCGATTATTTTGGAGGATGACTGTGTACCTCATCTAACCTTTTTTCGATTTTGTCAGGAGTTATTAGAAAGATATCGAGATAATGATCGAGTAATGGCTATATCTGGAGATAATTTTCAGTTTGGTAATAATCCAATAGAGTATAGTTATTATTTCTCTTGCTATCCACATTGTTGGGGTTGGGCAACTTGGCGAAGAGCATGGAAAAATTATGATAATCGGATGCAATTATGGTCGAAGCTTATAGATAGTAAGTGGTTAGAAAATATTCTAGAAAATAGTAGGGCAGTTCAATATTGGTCGGAGATTTTTGAGAAAAATTTTCAAGGGTTTAATTCTTGGGCTTATGCTTGGGTTTTTGCTTGTTGGAATCATCATGGTTTAACTATTTTACCCAAGGTTAATTTAGTTTCTAATATTGGTTTTGGTGGGGAAGCTACTCACACTTCCAGTGTCAATAAATTTGCCAATATGTCTGTGGATGAAATGATTTTTCCTTTGAATCATCCTTCTTCTATTATTCGTAATATTCAAGCTGATGAATTTACAGAAAAAATAATGTTTAGTGGTAGTTTACAGGTTCAAAATGTTCTTTGCAAAGTTTGTGGTTCTATATCTCATAAGTTTGATACTGCTAAGGTTTTAAGTAAATATAATGTTGACTATTTTCAATGTTCTAATTGCGGGTTTGTACAAACGGAAAATCCTTATTGGTTAGTTGAAGCTTATCAGGAGGCGATCGCTGGTAGTGATGTGGGTTTGGTATCTAGAAATCAGAATTTTTCTTTGATTACAGAAAATTTGATTATTAATTTTTTGAATGCTGATGGTAAGTTCTTGGATTATGGTTGTGGGTATGGTTTGTTTGTGCGGATGATGCGTGATTTGGGGTTAGATTTTTATGGTTATGATAAGTATTGTCAGAATATTTTTTATGAAGGATGGGAAGGGGAAATAAATGGGGAGGAAAAATATGAATTAGCGACGGCTTTTGAGGTATTTGAACATTTCATAAATCCTCTGGCAGAGATTGAGAAGATATTGCAAAGAACGAGAAATATTTTATTTAGTACGAAGTTATTGCCGTCGAATAATCCTCGTCCTAATGATTGGTGGTATTATGCTTTGGAGGAAGGTCAGCATATTTCTATTTTTACTAAGAAAGCATTATCTATAATTGCTCAAAAGTTTAAACTTAATTTATTTTCGGATGGAGAGTCTCTGCATTTATTAACTGAGAAAAGTTTATCAAGTTCTGAGTTTTTCAGCATCTTTAGGGTGGGTAGATATAAACCTGAGAAAAGGAAAGAAGCTTTGACTGAGTTAGACCATAAAAAAGTGACAGAAAGAAAACAAAGAGCTAGGCAAGAAGTAACTGAAATAGACCATAAAAAAGTGACAGAAAGAAAACAAAGAGCTATGCAGGAAATAACTGAGTTAGGCTATGAAAAACTTACAGAAAGAAAACAAAGAGCTAGGCAGCAGTTAACTGAGGTAGACTCTGAAAATATTGCAGAAAGAAAATCAAAAAATCAGCAGCAACTAACCGAGATAAACTATGAAAATGTGGCAGAAAGAAAAACAAAAAATCAGCAGCAATTAGATTTTAAGGTTCTGATAGATGGTGTATTTTTCCAAATAAATAATACGGGTATTGCCCGTGTCTGGAAATCTTTGTTGGAAGTATGGTCGAAAGATAGTTTTGGTAAAAATATTTTAGTGCTTGACAGAGCAGAAACTGCACCAAAAATTCCTGGAATAAAATATCGTGTTGTGCCTGGATATAATTACGGAAGAATAGATGCAGACCGTCAAATTTTGCAGCAAATATGTGATGAAGAAAATGCCGATATTTTTATTTCTACTTATTACACAACACCTATCTCAACGCCGTCTATATTTATGGCTTATGATATGATTCCAGAAGTTCTAGCTAAAAATCTTGATAACCCTTCATGGCAAGAAAAACATCGTGGTATTCGACAGGCAGTTTCTTACATTGCAATCTCCGAAAATACAGCTCGCGATTTAGTAAAATATTTTCCTCAAATACCTGCAAATTCTGTCACGGTAGCTCCCTGTGGTATTGAAGCTAAATTTTCTAGAGCAATTCCTCAAGAAGTTACTAATTTTCAACAAAAATATCAGATTAATCGCCCATACTTTCTAATAGTGGGTGAAAGAATAGGTTGGCTCGGTTATAAAAATACTATTCTATTCTTTAAAGCTTTTGCTAAATTGAAAAAATCCACAGAATTTGACATTGTTTGTATAGGAAAAAATAGAAAACTAGAGCCAGAATTAAGCAAATATATTTCAGGTAGTAAAATTCATCTATTACAACTGAGTGACCAAGAATTAAAATCAGCTTACTCTGGAGCGATCGCTTTAGTTTATCCATCAAAATATGAAGGTTTTGGACTGCCTATTTTAGAAGCAATGGCTTGTGGTTGTCCGGTTATTACTTGTAAAAATGCTTCAATTCCAGAAGTGGCAGGAACAGCAGCTTTATATATAGATGATAATGATATTAATGGGTTAGTAAATGCTTTGGGTGAAGTGCAAAAATCTGAAGTTCGGCAACAATTAATTACTGCTGGTTTAGCACAAGCTCAAAAGTTTTCTTGGTCTCAAATGGCTAAGACTATGACTGATGTATTTATTCAGACTTTTAATCGGATTAAAGTAGAGAGATTATCTGCTATGGAAGATAGGAAAAATTTTGCTAAAATTCCATTTCCAATAAATCATAGAGATTTAGAGATGCAGGTTAAATCAAAGGAATTATCCAGTATGGAAGATAGGAAAAAGTTAGGAGAAATTTCATCTCCAATAAATCATGGAGAGTTAGAGATACAGCTTAAATCAAAGGAATTATCTGTTATGGAAGATAGGAAAAATTTAGACAAAATTCCATTTCCAATAAATGATGGGCAGTTAGAAATGCAGCGTCATTTTTGGAATGTTAATTCTCTAGATGAAGCTATGTTTGGGCGGGTGTTAGCTTACGGCGGAATAGATACACTTTCTCCAGCAGAAAAAAAGCAAGCTTGGGAAAAGTCAATCGAAAATTGGGTGCCACAAATTTTGGCAGGTATTCCTATTAAACCAGAATGGAAAGTATTAGAAATTGGTTGTGGTGTTGGTCGTCTTATTAAGTATTTACGAGAAAAATTTGCACGGGTGGATGGTGTAGATATTTCGGAAAATATGATTCAGTTTGCTAGGCAATATTTGGCTGATGGAAAACAGAATGGCGAGGTATTTGTTAATAATGGCTATGATTTACAACAGTTGTCTGATGAGAATTACGATTTTGTTTTTTCGACGATAGTTTTTCAGCACATCCGTTCTATTTCTATTGTTAAAAGCTATTTCCAAGAAATATTTCGGGTCTTGAAGCCGGCGGGATATTTTAGAATTCAAGTACATGACAACAGTGCTGAAAGTTTAGGAAATTTTGATGAGGAAGGAGCGAAAGATAAGCAATATTATTTTTCTGGCAATGCTTATACTGAAGAACAATTAAAAGATTTATTAATTGCAGCGGGGTTTAATTTAGTTTCTTTAAAATCTGCTAAACCTTGGATTTGGGCAACGGTAAAGCGAGAGGAAAAAGTAAAAGTAGCTGTAGAAAAGTTTCCGACAATAGGTACTCTAAAAAATCATCAAATGGGTATTGAATATCCACAAATTTATCCATTGCTAGACAATAATCATCGACCGTTTTGGTCTGTGATGATTCCTACTTATAAAAAGGTCAAATATTTAGAGCAAACTTTGAGAAGTGTATTGCAACAAGCTCCTGCTCTAGAGGAAATGCAAATAGAGGTAATTAATGATTGTCCTGATAGTAAAATTCAAATTGAAATAGAAGCTATTGTCCGAAAAGTAGGGGGAGGAAGAGTTAATTTTTATCGACATTTTCCTCAAGATATTGGTCAAGCTCCGATTTTTAATATTTGTCTACAAAGAGCAAGAGGATACTGGGTTCATCTACTCCATGATGATGATTTTGTCTTGCCTGGTTTTTATGAAAAATTACGTCGTGGAATTGAAAAAAATACAACAGTAGGAGCAGCATTTTGTCGCCACTATTATATAGATGAAAATGATCGGAAAAAGTTTTTATCTGTGTTGGAAAGAGACACCCCTGGAGTTGTAGAAAGATTTTTAGAAAAGATTACTTTAGAGCAACGTATTCAAGTTGTGGGAATGGTTGTGAAACGTGAAGCTTATGAACAATTGGGTGGTTTTTGTGACCAAGCTGCTTCTGCTGCTGATTGGGAAATTTGGAAGCGAATAGCTGCTTTTTATCCTATTTGGTTTGAACCAGAAATTTTGGCTTGTTTCCGTTTACATTCTTCCTCGGAAACTTCCCGCTTAATGCAGTCTGGCGGTAATATAGAAAATGCTAGGAAAGCTATAGAAATTACTCAAACTTATTTACCAACAAATATGGCTGAAGAATTATCAAATAAAGCTAGGGAACATTATGCAATTGAAGCAATAAAAATGGCTGCTTCTATGTTGAAAGGAGGTAATACTAATGGAGCGATCGCTCAAATTCGGGAAGGCCTTAAATGTAGTAAGTCTCCCTCGGTAATTAATTTATTGGTTTCTATTTTGATTAATGCAGAAACGGAGGCTGAAACTTCTTTAGTTAAGACAACAAGTCAGGAAGTAGTATCTTTAAAACCTCAGTTAATAGAACAAAACAAACCTGTACATAGTCCTGAAACTAATTTGTTGCCTTCTCTGGCAGAAATCAATAAAGAGATTCAGGTTTACCAACAAAACCAGTTGGATAAATCTGCTTTAGTGAAGTTGCAGGAAATTAGAAAAAAAATTGCAGATTGTTGGTTAAGTATCGATACCTTGGAAAATTTAAAAATTGCCTATTTAGGAGGAGTTGGTCAAAAGCATAAAGCATTATTAAAAAGCAGTATCAAAGAGGAAAGCTTAACGGAAACTGAGCAAAAATTTGTCACTGAAATAAAAGTGAATATTGCTAAAGGATTTAACGAAGCTTTAGACATTAAACATCTTTTAGCAGGTATGCTTTACCAAAGAGCAGATCGACTAGAAGTTAAATATGAAAAAGCTCCTATTCCTAACTGGTTTGCTACAGACTATTTAAAATTTATGTTTGCTTCTCCTCAGCTTTTCCAAGAAATAGGAGAAACAAATAATTACTATCATTTTCTGACTGGATGGTTGAGTTATGTTCATAATAATATATCCAAAAATCCAGACTCAGAATTATGGCAAGCCATCGCCTCGTTGTTCCTGGAAAATTCTAATTGGATACCTCTATATTTTACGACAACACCAAATTTAAAAAATCTCTATATTAAACGGGCAGAAATTATTGAATTTGCTCTGAAAAAACGTGGGTTGGAGCTAAACTATACTATACCTCCCCGTCCTTATGACTGCCAGAAAATTCGCTTAGGAATTATCAAAGATCATTATAATCCCCAGACAGAAACATACTCGTTACTCCCAGTGTTTGAATATTTAGATCGGAGTAAATTTGAGATATTTCTCTATGCAATAAATTCTAACGGACACCCCTTAGAAAAATATTGCCAAAGTCGTGCCGATAAATTTCTCGAACTACCAAAAGAGCTAAAAAATCAAGCACAAACTATTCGTAACGACAATCTCGATCTTCTGTTTTTTGGTTCTAATATTACTGCTACTACTAAAAATTCTACCTTACTAGCAACTCACAGATTAGCAAGACTTCAGGTAACATCTATCAACTCTCCTACTACTACCGGAATAGCATCCATAGATTATTACATCTCTGCTAAATTAACTGCTCCGACTGAAACAACCCAAGAGCAGTACACCGAAAAATTACTCAACCTAGAAGGTTCCGGACTATGTTTCCGAGACCCCATCCCCGAAACTCTTCCAGTCGTACAACCTCTCCGCTCAAGTTGGGGGGCAACCGATGAAACTACAATTTTTATCTCCGGTGCCAATTTCTACAAAATCATACCCGAGATGCGGGAGACTTGGGCAAAAATTCTCAGTGCAGTGCCCAATTCTATTTTAGTCTTGTATCCCTTTAACCCCAACTGGACAAATCATTATCCAGTCAAACCTTTTATCCAAAAAATGCGAGCTACTTTGGAGCGACACGGTATTGATAGTAAGCGCTTGGCAGTCATTAAAGCACTACCAAGTAAATCAGATATCAAAAAATGTTTAGAGTTAGCAGATATTTATTTAGATTCTTTCCCCTATGGTGGGGCAACTTCTCTAGTAGATCCTTTAATGGTAGGAGTACCACCAGTTATCGTCGAAGGAAATGCTTTAAGGTTTAGGCAAGCGTCCGCTTTGTTGCGGGAAATTAATATGGAGGATCTTATTGCTGATGGAGAAGAAACTTATATTAATTTAGCAGTGGAACTGGCAACTAATTCCGAATTGCGCCAACAAAAACGGCAAAAAATTCAAGAAAAAATGCAGCAAAATCCTTCATTTTTAGACAGTCGTAGCTACTCTACAAAGATAGGTGAATTGTTCCAAGAATTATTCCAGGAGTGGCAAAATATTCATCTACCAAAAACAACCGAACCTACAGATAAAAAATCTCTAACTCCTAAATTTATTAATCGTTTAGTTGGTTGTGTAAATCTGTACAAAATTGATCCGACTGACCAATCTTTAATAGAAGAATTACGCCAACTTCGTAAACAAATAGCTGATTTTTGGTTGGATGTACCTCCAAAAGAGTTACAAACTATTTATCAAGGTAAAGTCCGACAAGCATATCTAGCTTTATTAGCAAGTGAGATTCAAAATGAACCTCAAACGGAAGAAGAAGAGAAATTTATCAAAGAATTAACTGATACAAGTATGGGTTTAACTAATCCTAAAGCTGTTAATGCACTTTTAGGAGGGATGTTATATTTTCCACCAGGTAAAATGTTAGTCCGAGATGCTAAAAATCGTTTGCCTCAGTGGTTGATTAATGATTATAAACAGGTATTTGAAAGTAGAGAAGTTGCACAAAAGTTAGAAAAGGCTTTTCAAACTAAGTCGCCTCATTTGTCAGAAGATTCTATCGATAGAGGTTTGGTCTCCAAACCCCCAAAACCTGCTGAAGCTCAAACTGAAAAGAATGTAGTTTTAACAGAAAATCAGGGAGATAATTTAGATTCTGCCAACCAAAAGTCTCTGAATCAATTATTAGGTACTGTGAATCTTTATTATATAGATCCGTCTGATGAATCTGTTGTTAAAGAGTTGCGTCAACTAAGAAAACAAACGGCTGATTTTTGGATAAATTTAGAACCACAAAAACTAGAAAATTTTTACTTGGGTGAGATGGGTAAAGGTTACCAAGCATTACTCAATAGCGGGATTCAAAATGAATCTTTAATAGAAAGGGAACAGGAATTTTTACAACAGTTAGCAACCCAACTTTCTCAAGGAATAGAAGCGCCAAAAGCTATAAATTATTTATTAGCAGCAATGTTATATTGTCGGCCACAACAATTGCAAATAGAAGAGATAAGTAAATTGCCTCAATGGTTACTAGAAGATTATCAAAATTTTTCCGTAAATAGATAATTAGAGATTGGATGTATCAGGAAATATAAAAAAGAAGATCGGGAACAGAGAATAAGCAATAGGTAATAGGTGAAGAAACAATTATTTGTCACCTATAATGGCCTATAAATTTAGGAATATGAATACTAAGACCCGCTAACTGTAGACTGATTTCAATCCCCGATCTTATTTAAGCTTTAAGATTTAGTTATAAGACAAGTTCCTGAATACTTATTTTACAAATAGTCTCTTGTTTGTCTATCAAATTAGACCAATTTGATAAATGTTTTCTACAAATCGCTAGGGAACTTTTTAGGAGTCAGGAGTCAGGAGTCAGGAGTCGTATGGGAATAGCTTCTATATCATTTTTTAACTGGTAAATCATATTTTTTGTCAAAGGTAAATCTCCTGTAAAATCTTTTTATTGCCATTACTATTCGTAACATTCTTTTTTCAAATTGGTATTATTGTATCTATTAAGTAGATGGAGAAAATTATTTGTGCATTTATTAATTAAGGATACTCCTTTTGCCTCTTGCCTCTTGCCTAATTCCCCCCAAATATTAAATTAATTCTTTCTTTTCAGCTACTTATTGTTACCCACAGCTAACTTATTTCTGGAAAATTAACTATGAGTCAATATACCAATATTACTGATTATTATGATAGTTTTACTGATTATTACGACTTTTTGATGACCCAAGGCAATTATGATTATCAAGGAATGGCTAATGCAGTCTATTCTTTGATGAAAGATAGTCAGAAAAAAATACTAGAATTGGGTGTAGGAACAGGATTATTTGCAGAAAAATTATTGGCACTTGCTCCCGAAGCTAAATTTACAGGGGTGGATATTACTTCATCAATGCTCAATATCGCCAAAACAAGATTGGGAGAATGGGGTAAATTAGTCGAAGCAGATATCTATGATATGAACCTCCAAGAAACTTTTGATATTGCTGTTTCTAGTAGAGGAGTTTGGGTAATAAGTCAACGATGTGATCGAACTGACTTAAGAAATCATACAAAGGATATTTTTGAGGATATTAAGGGATTAATTAATGTTGCTAAACATCTTCGTCAAGATGGGTTATTCCTATTGAGTGTTCAAGGAGAACATAAAAGTTATCAACAAAAGTTATCAACAAAATCTCCCCACAGGAATTGTTTATTCTCAGGAGATAGAAAAAATTGCGGAAAATGATGAAATTGAATCCATTGAGAAAACTTATTTTTTTAAGAGAGATGGGGAAATATTAGCTCAACAAAAACTGAAGTTGAGTTACATTAAGCAATGGAAAAAAGAAGAAATTATGGAACAAGTGGGATTTATTTTTGTTAGTCTTGATGAGAGCCAAAAGTTTCATGTTTATCGCAAAAAATGAAATAGATAATCATTATTTAGGGAGTAGTAAGTGGGGAAGATGGGTTAGAGGATAGGGAACAAGCAAAAAATATTTACCAATCGATAATTGATGATTTATAATTAATCGAATCTAGGTTTAAAGACTCTCCTTTTAAGTATAAAAAAAGTGCTAGGAGATTTCCTTATATTCAATTCCCTTACGGTTTTAACAAGAAGTAATTATCTATTCTTCATTATCCATTAATAAACCACCATACTTCTGTTAATATAGTAGAGATTAATTTGAGTAAATTTCATTAAATATTATGAGTGTTGTTGCAGCCAAAAAATATTCAGATCGATTAATATTTGCTTCTGATAGTATTCGGGTTTCTGGTCATTTAAAGGAAACTCATCGTGTAACTGGTGATGAACAAGGTAAACTTTTTGAGGTTAATGACTTAGTTATTGGTAGTGTTGGTTTGATTATGGAATTAAGCTTTATGCAGATTTTTGCCAGAAACCACAAACCCGCAGCACCAACTGTAGAAGCTGTTTTAGATTTCATTGTTGAGTTTTACACTTGGGCTAAATCTAAAGATGATTCTTTTTCTAAGAGAAATGATTATTTAATTGGAATTGAGGGAGAAATTTTCCGAATTTGCGATAGTTATTTAGTGGAAAAAATCAACGAATTTGCAGCTATTGGTGCTGGAGAACATTTTGCTTTAACAGCAATGTATTTAGATAAAAATCCTCAAGAGGCTGTTGAAATTACTAATGAATTATGTGTTTATTGTTCCCCACCAATTAATGTTATTACTAAACAGCTTAATGTTAATGATTAGTTTGGTCTAGGTAAGGTAGGTAAATATGATAAGATTTGCTATTTAGGTAGTCTTATATATCTATAGCAATCTTAAACAGGTTGTAACAATTTAAAAACTAGAAATCAACTCCAAAACTCTTGCCCATTACCCATTGCTTATTCATCAAAAGCCACAAGATTTTGGACACTAATAAAATAGAATTGCTATAGTGATTTACAGTTGAAGTAGGGAACAGGGAAAATAAAAGGTATCTAAATTCAACCTTTTAAAAGAATAGTATTTATAGCAGTCCCCATTACTTTTAGGAAATTATCGCTCCTTTCAAATTTAGTCCGTGCTGCGAATGTACGAGTGAATCGTAATTCGCCCCTACTGACTTTTGCTATACTTACCTATTTAACTTTTTTGAGCAGATGTCACCACTTATAAATTACTACCCTATTTAAAAAGATAAATCAACATTTTACCACTTTACTAAATAATTTTAAAAAATCTCTAAAACCAATCTTCTTGCTCGTTATTATGTTTCTTATAAACCTGACCTTTGCAATGAATTTCACGAGTTTTGTCATAGAGTTTTTCTTCTGTTAACTCCCACTTTTCCAAGACTTTTTCTAAGTCTGCTTGAATATCTTTTGCACCAGGAAAACCTCGATAACGAATTTTTAATCTTGCTAATTCTGCTAAGTTATAGTTAGTATCTTTTTCTGCTAATAGGATGTTAACTATTTGTCTATCTTTATGATATTGGGGATGCTGTTGATCTTCTGATTTCATAAAACTAAGGAAGAATTCATTAATGGATAATGGATAATTAATAATTGATAATTCATAATTATGGCTGGCTGATTAAATCTAAAAGCATTGACAGATAAAGGTTTTAGGCTTTTTGAGCGAAAAAAAGTCGGGCTTATTCAGCTTGAGCAACCAGAAAGTTAGGGTTTTGAGGAGAATAATTGTAGAAAAATTGAGGGATAAAATATTAGACTAACTCCTCTAAATTCCCCATATATCCTGTTTCCTAACTTCCCCTCCCAGGAGGGGTTAGGGGTGGGTTGTCTCCTGTCTCCTCTCCTCACCCATAAGACTTTTTCAGCAAACCCTAACTACCTCTTTAACAAAGGAAAAAGGCAGTAAGGTTTAAAGCAATTTAGCAAAACTACTTTTTTCTCACTTAGCAATAAGGAAGAAACAAGAGTGCTTAAAACAATTGATAAATTGAGAGATAATAAAAAATTACTGCATAACTACTCTACCTTAAAGATAGCACTAATTATTAATTATTACTTGCTGATAACTGATAACTGATTTAACTCTCTAGATTATTCCACTTTTTAAAGTGACTATGCTGACGATCATTTTGAGTATTATTAACTAAACTCGGCTGCAGTTCTAAAGCTTTTTCTTGAAAAAAAAATGCCTCATAAAATCTGCCCTCTTGCTCCAAAACTTTACCTAAATTCCAATAAGCTTCTGCTAAATCAGGTTTGATTTTAATTGCTTTTCTATAAGTAATCATTGCCGCATCAATTTGCCCTTTTTTATAAAACATACTAGCCAAATTAACAAGAACTTCAATAAAATTCGGATTAATTTTTATTGCCAATGAATAAGCACGAATAGCAGCATCTATTTTATTTTGTGCTTGCAGGATATTTCCCAAAGTTTTGTAGACTGGAGCAAAATTTGCCTGTTCTTTTAAGGCTTTGTGACAAAGAGCGATCGCTTCTGTAAAATTTTCTTGATTATAATAAGTCTCTGCTAACTTATTAATAGCATTAACATCATCTTGTTCATATTTCCATAACTCTGAGTAGTCGTTTTTTACCTGACTTAATTCACTATGATTTTGAGATTTATCATTCTGTTGAAAAGTTTTTTTATATTGTAAATTTTGATTCATTTTCTAGAAGCTACTTATCCAAAGTAATTTTTCCCCTTTATTTCTTCCTTCTTCCTTCTTCCTTCTTCCTTCTTCCTTCTTACTTCTTACTTCCTTATAAAAAAGAAACATGAGCACTCACAACTTGCCAACCAACAGAAGTACGCATCCAAGTTTGACTTTGCCTACCCATTTTTCCAGTTTCTTGACGCTGAAATTCAGTATTTGCTGTGGCAAAATCTTGACCATAAGTTGTAATAACAGTATTCATTAATACTCGCTCTAAATTAACTTTTCCACGGGCTTTTCTAAAAGCTGATATTGCCTCATATCCATAGATATTTTCATTTACTCCATAACGGATGGTGTGGGGACTATGCCAAAATAATTCATCTAAAATATCCACATTATTACTAATTAAAGCGGCTTCATATTGCTCAAATGCTGATGTTACCTCTGCCACAATATCAGGAATATTAATCTCCATTTTAATTATTCTCCTAATCACAGTATTCCAAAAAATTTTCTGGAACTATTTTCAATTCTCCACACTTAAATCTATCTATCGAAACCCAAAGTGCCGTTTTTTTTCGTTCCTTCTCCCAAAAAGTTAACTCCTCTATTTGATAAAACTTTGGATCAGCAAAATCACATTTATATAATTGAATTAACTCATGTCTTTCCTCTCCATTAAACATAAAAATATTTTCCATACATCCCAAATATTTAATATTAGTTAATTCAGCTGCAATCTCCTCTTTAAACTCTCTCTGTAAAGCATCACGACTATACTCTCCAAAATCAACACCTCCACCCATAACTCGATAAAAAGTTTCCTGTTTTACAGAGTCATAACCTTGAGAAATAAACAAGCGATCGCCATCTCTAATTAATCCCAAAGCTAGTACCCTAATTTTCTTCTTTTTAGTCATAATTTTCTTATATAAACAAAATGGTATAATAGCTTAGTTAGATTTGTTATAACTACCTTTTTTTTATTTGCGATTTAACCTAATTATATATATTTCTGTACAAAAGCAAGCTAAGTACCTGGGTCAAGTTAATCTCCTTGATCGGATAAGCTACAGAATAAGATGAAATGTAAAAATAATTTTCATTACTACTTATATCTGGTCCTATCTACATAATTTTCTTCTCAATTATTACTTAATATCAAATTCAAAAAAAATAGTTACATTGTGGGAGTAAGTATGGATTTTTTATGTAAACTCTTTAGGTAGTAGGGTAGTTAGAAAAAGTATTTTCTCCTATAAACAAAAGTCAGCTTTCCTATAACTACTAGAAAAAAGTCAATGTAGCAGTATTTTCTGAAAGCTGATAGCTAATAGCTTACGGCTGAATGCTTACAAAAGTACAATTAATTATCATCATAAAAACCCTCTTCGTATTTATTTTCTGGTACAAGCCAATCTTCATTCTGACCACCAATAATAAGTTTTTCTATCTTGACCAACTCTGTACTTAATTGTTGAAAACTATTGACCAAAATATCAATTGCTAAAGCATCGCTAGTTCCCAAATCAAACCAACAACGACCCCATAATCCTTCATATTCTACATCTCCCATATTGTGCATAACAGCCATCATACTTTGACTAGCTACATCCTGACTATATTCCATATAACTAATCTCTATTCCTACTTCTTGAACTTGTAAATTTTCGGCATTAAACCCACCTAATTTTCCCAATAAAAACCATGAGTCAAATAGTTCTTCTATATAATGTTTTTCTGCCATAGAAGGAACAGTGCTAAACTCTAACCAAATCCATACATCAAAAGGATTAAATTCGCGAAATTGTACTTCCATAAATATTTAAGATGAAAAGAATAAACTTCAGTATTTCAAGCCAGAGGTACTGATAACTGTTAAAAAAGTTATAACTCACGAGGCTAACTGAAATAACTTTTAAATTATTAAATTAGCGGAGAGCTGGTAATTCTGGGGGTCCCCATGTGCCTAAACCATCTCTAATTGCATCTCGCATCGGGTCACAAGGTCGTTTACCATCATCTATATTATTAATATTTTTACACTGTTCAAAAAATATTTGTGCTACCAAACGTCTTGGCATTTGGTCTGACTTTGCTAAAGCTTTATCAAAGTTTTTCTCGGCTTTTTTTCTGATAGATAAATTATTATCTTTATCTTTAGCTTGAGCCACTAAAATTTGTGCTTTTAGGTAGTGTACTTCTGGATTTTCTGGAACTTCTGATAAAGCTTTATCTATATATTTTAAAGCTTTTTTGAGATTATCTAAATCTCGATAAGCTACTGCTAATCCCCGATAAGCTAAATGATGAGGATAAGCTTTGTCTTCTAATGTTTCTATTGCTTTAGCAGGGTCAGAAAATGGCAAATTCACCGCCAACATTAAATCCATATATCCTTTCAACAAATTTAGCTCTGGGTCAGATGAGTTTATTCTTTCTGCTGTCTCAAAATGACTAAAAACTTTTCTAAGTTTTTCTAATGCTTTTGGAGTTCCTTTTAACGTACCTTCACTAGATATAATATAAGCACCTTCTAGAAAGTGACCAGTTGCAGCATAAATATTGCCACGGACAGGATTAATTGCAATTAAATTTTCTGCTACTTCTGTAGTTTTTTCAGCATATAATTTTAGTGATTCCCAACTTTCATCTAAGTAATGTAACGAAGATATCATGGCATAAACAAGAGGTTCACCTATCTCTTCAGATTCGGCTATTTTCAGATAATCTCTTGCTTCTTTATAATTTCCTTTTTCAAACATAGCTTGAAAAGCTGCTTCAGTTTTTTCTCCTATTTCAATCGGATTTTTTTGACGAAATGGATCTCCTATTGCTGGAGTTACACAAAAGTTAAAACTGACTAAAGTAGCACTAGAAAAAATTGATATTTGTTTCAATACAGAAAATTTTTCACACCAACTAAATAAGGTTTTTAGCATAAGTTATTTTAAGACTAACTGTGATTTTTAAATTCTCAAATTATGTGTTATTATTTAAGCTAGATTATATAGAGGTTTTCATCAAAGTTAAGTATTTTTTTTCTATTTTCTCTTCTCTTTACTCTGTTCGTTAAAATCGAATAATTGTGTATCTCGCAAATTTGATAATTGCTATAACTATAATTTTTTCTGGAAAACTAAATCCAGATGAGATTTTAACACAAACTCAGAATAATTGCTGAGTGTAAAAACAAATAAAGATATTTAATAAACTTAGTGTAGGGTGGTTAAAATAACCCGTCAGTTACAAAATTATCAAACCCTTATTAGGCTATATTGACCTTTAACTTCTAAATGCTATATCTCAAAAACTTGTATTATCATCCAGCAGCTAGTACCACTCCTATCCTCAACAATATTAATATGGAACTAGCCCCTCAACAAATGGGTTTAATTATTGGTCGTAGTGGTTCCGGCAAAACTACATTATTAGAAATATTAGCTGGTTTAGCTCAATGCTCCAAAGGAGAAATATACTGGAGAGAGCAAAAATTAACCTCCGAACATTTACAACAACTGGGGGGTTTAGTATTTCAATTTCCAGAAAGGCATTTTTGTGGTGCTACTATTCTAGAAGAATTACGATTAGGTCATCCAGAATTACGACCAGAACAAATATCTTTCGCCTTGGAAGA
The DNA here is from genome assembly GCF_050015975.1 of Dapis purpurea BLCC-M126. NCBI lineage: Bacteria > Bacillati > Cyanobacteriota > Cyanophyceae > Oscillatoriales > Microcoleaceae > Dapis > Dapis purpurea. The sequence goes on from NZ_JBNHER010000065.1 coordinate 40,611, forward strand.
AGTCGCTCTTCAACATTTATCATTAAATACGTCGCCCCATGCTTTAAGTGGAGGTCAACAACGTCGTCTTGCTTTAGCAGTACAATTAATTAGACAGCCTCATCTTTTAATGTTAGATGAACCAACTGCTGGATTAGATTGGTCAATACGGAAACAACTGGTCAATTTACTAGCTAAATTGAAAAATCATTGGAGTTTATTGGTTGTCACCCATGATGCTAGTGACCTTTTACCCATAGCTGATAAATGTTGGACTTTAAATAAAGGTCATTTGGAGGAGAAGTCAGAAGTTAGAAGTTAATAAAGTTAGTCTTTTATTATTTTAGACATCTCCTGAAATTTATATGACTGACACAGAGAAACTACATATAGCGTTCAAAAACTATAACGTTATAGATACATAGTGTTTAAGACTCAAAAATCCGTGAGTCGTGATTTTTAGATCAAAGTTAAAAGTGGTAAAGAGGCGATCGCTGACTCAAGACACTCAAAAATTACTACTTTCTAATAGTATTTATTATTACTTTTCCT
>NZ_JBNHER010000065.1:41241-121509 GCF_050015975.1 Dapis purpurea BLCC-M126
AGTCGTGATTTTTAGATCAAAGTTAAAAGTGGTAAAGAGGCGATCGCTCACTCAAGACACTCAAAAATTACTACTTTCTAATAGTATTTATTATTACTTTTCCTCAGTTTCCATTTCTTTTACTATTTTAGACATCTCCTAAAATTTATATGACTGACACAGAGACACTACATATAGAGTTCAAAAACTATAACGTTATAGATACATAGTGTTTAAGACTCAAAAATCCGTAAGTCGTGATTTTTAGATCAAAGTTAAAAGTGGTAAAGAGGCGATCGCTCACTCAAAACACTCAAAAATTACTACTCTTTAATAGTATTTATATTTACTTTTCCTCAGTTTCGATTGCTTCAATTAAATCTGGTTCTTTAATAATATAAGATCTAAGTTTTGGTCTCTGAGAAGCAGGTTTTTCATGTGGATAAATATCAATTGTTAAAAATAAAATTGTTTTGTTATTGTGAACTACACAAGTTACTGATTGATTATATTGAGGAACCTCAAACTTTAAATCTTCTTCACAGATTTTGAATATTATCAAATAGCCAAAAGGTTGATTGTAATCGAGAGTATATTGTGTTTTCTTCTAAAGATTCGTTGATGTATTCGTATAGTGGTCTAACAACATTTGATATAAAAGCATTAATAGACTCTTCCTGTGAAAAATTGTTTATATAATTAGCTCCTACAAGATATTCAACTTTACTATTATCATCACGGTTAATACATTCTTTGATAATAAAATAGGCAATAGCACTCTGCTTTTCAAATGTATCATCCAATGGTGGGTTGCTTTTAGGATTCTGTTCTAATTCAACAAAAAAGTCTCTAGCTTTTGTTTATTGTTCAGGATGTAAATAAGCTAAATGTTCAAGAATACTTTTAAATGGAGGGGATTGGATAAAATCCCAAAACATGATTAGATAGTTATGAAAATTACGGTATTCAGATTCACTCAGTTGCTCGAATCTACTTTTAAGTTTATCCCGTAAAAATTGAAGATATACTTGATTCATTTTGCCTCTCTTCCAAATTTTTATCTCGAATAACTCTAATTATTACTATTACTTCCCTCCAATAATTTTCAGTTCTTCAACACTTAACTATTATGTATTTTTAACTGTTTTATACCAATGACCAAAACTAATACTTGTTTAGGTGAGACTTCAATTATTAAATAATTAACAGAGGCATAATAACCTTTTTGATAATTATTAGCCAGTTAGTATTAACTATTGATATTTTTACTACTCCCCTACTCCCCTACTCCCCCACTCCCTCACTCCCCTACTCAAAAAAATGTAGAAAATTTTTTGATAAATGCTATTCTTCCGGCAATAAATCAACCTCATAAACCACTTTTCCCTCAATATTTATCAACTTCACAGTCATTACCTCCGTACTTCCATCAATTTTCACCGTGCCAAAAAATTGTAAACCCTGACTCGGAGGAAAATTTATCACCTTATCCTCAACCTTAACACTTTGATACTTCACCACCGGACCAAAAGTATTATCCAATTTATTCGGACCAAAAGTTCCCGAATTTAACGGTCCACTCACAAATTCCCAGAATGGTTTAAAATCTTGAAACTGAGCCAAATTCGGATCGTAGTAATGAGCTGCTGCATAATGAACATCCGCCGTCAACCACGCCACATTCTTAATATCCTTTTGTTTGATAAACCCCAATAACTCCGCCATCTCCAACTCTCTCCCCAAAGGCACCCCATCCCCATTAGCCAAATTTTCCGCAGCACTATCCCCATCCGGTACAACCAAACCCACAGGCATATCACTACCAATCATCTTCCAAGTTGCCTGAGAATTAACCAACCTTCCCTTCAACCATTCTATTTGCTGACTACCCAGAAATTCTGTTTCCTCACTACGACTCCTCTGAAGATTTTTCGTATTTGGTCCCCGATAACTCCGCATATCCAACATCATAATATCCAACAATGACCCGTAGCTGAACGAGCGATAAATTCTTTCCGGGTAATTGCCATTAATACGGATAGGAGTATATTCCAAAAATGCCCGTTTTGCCCTAGCTGCCAAAAGCGCAACACTCTTAACCTTGTAGCGGTCATCATTCAATAACCTCTCAGTGGGATACCAATTATTTGTAGTTTCATGGTCATCCCATTGCACTATCTGAGGCACCTCAGCATTAAACCGACGAACATTTTCATCCAACAAATTATAGATATAATTACCCCGAAACTCCCGCAAACTTTCCGCCACCTTAGACTTTTCCGGCGTAGTTAAATTTTGCCAAATATTACCATCATCCAACTTAACCTCCGATTCTATCGGATTATCAGCATAGATATAATCCCCACAATGAATAAAAAAGTCTGGATTAACCTGTCTAATAGTCTCATAAATTTTCATCCCTCCCCACTCAACATTAATACCCCAACCTTGACCTGCCGTATCTCCAGACCAAGCAAACAAAATATCCTCACCAGGTTTTGCCACAGTACGAAATTTACCAATAACCGGAACACTATAAATATTAATATCTGACAAATCTTGGAAACTGACACGATAGAATATTTCCTCTGAAGCAGGTAAACTAGAAAGATTAACCTTAGTCGTAAAATCTGTAGTCTCCAAAGCAGTAGATCCGACAATTTTCTGGGCATTTTGGAAAGACTCGTTAGTAGCATATTCCACTATCATTCGAGCTGGGCGATCGCTCCGACTCCAAATTACCGCCCTTCCTTCAGCAGAAATATCTCCACTAGCAACCCCATAAGGAATTTGAGGGCGCATCTTGTCTGAAGTAATAATCCCTGGTGCAGATGATTGGTTTGTTTTTGATTTTAGTATTGAATTAGTAGCGATTAACCCACTACCAATCAAAGCAGAGGTAAGTAAAAATTGCCGACGGTTGACCATCTATATATTAGTAGTTGCAGTGAAGTATAGTTGACGATAGTTAGATTACAAATATTATTAACAGAAGAAAGCTAATAGCTAAGTTTTAATATCTATGGTACAGATGTACTGTAGTGCTAATTTCTGTGATATACTCCCAGAGCTTATGGCGCTCACAATCAGCCAGTGGGCTTTTCAACTCACTATCTAACTATTAAGTATAACTATATACAGGGGAATAATTTGATATGGAATGGCACATCACAGACGCCCAAAGCTTAGGAATTATTGACAGAGAAATAGGCCCTCATGCTTTATCTCCCGCAGAGTATGAGATAGTTAGACGGGTAATATATGCTACGGCAGACTTTGAATATAAATCTCTGATTAGTTTCTCTGAACACGCTTTACAGTCTGGAGCTGCTGCTTTGGCAGCTCGTACAACTATTGTGGTAGATGTGCCAATGGTGCAAGTAGGTATTACCTCAGTTATTCAAAGTACCTTCGCTAACCCTGTTTACTGTTCAATGGATGCTATAACCAGACCCCAGAAGGAAAAAACTAGCGCTGCTTGGGGAATTGAAACTTTAGCTAAACGTTATCCAGAGGGTATTTTTGTTATTGGTCAGGCTCAAACTGCTCTCTGTGCAATTGTTGATTTAATTGAAGCAGAAGAAATTAGACCTGCTTTAGTTATTGGCACTCCTTCTGGTTTTGTGGGGGTGGATGTAGCTAAGTCACGTTTGTATGATTCGATGATTCCTCATATTAGAATTGATGGCCGTAAGGGTAGTGCTGTAGTAGCAGTTGCTATTATTAATGGTTTAGTAGACTTGGCCTGGCAGGCTTATGGTAAACAAGGCCAAGGTAATTAATAGGTGTTCATTAATGGATAATGGATAATGGATAATTGATAATTGATAATTACCTCTGGTTTAAACCGAGAGGATTGAAGATAAGGAAATATTATTTCTTTTTTTCCTCTTGAAAGAGGAGGCTTTGAACCTGAATTATTTAATTAATAATTAATAATTATTCGGTAAGTTTTAGATATTATACAATTCTCAGAAATAATCCTAGAAAAATAAAATTATCAATTTATAGTTGTACTTAATTTTTGTTTTTTTTCTTTCTTGAAAACTTATTCCTTCTGTCTTCTTTTGTTCTTTTTTGCAAATATAGCAATCAGGAATCAGTTGTGAAAATGTAAATGTTCCTTAAAAGTATAAATATAGTAGTTATCATATTCATATATGTTAGTTTTTTTCTTCTCTGTTCCCTGTTCCCTATTCGCTGTTCCCTAAAATTATCAAGTATCTCACAACTTAAATCATATTGCTATAGATATATTACTCAAATTTTAGATTATGTGATTGGGGTTGTTTATTTTTCCTGCGAGATGAACGTACCTGATTAATTACCTCGATAAACTCATCTCTTCTGAGGTATGGATAATCACTAACCCATAAATTTACAGTAGGAAGATAAACATCTGAATGTTTAGCAATTTTTTCTAAATCTTGTTGATAAGACATTACCAACATTACAGCTACCTGACCTCTAGAAATACCTTGATGATAACGACGCAGAGGAGCTTGAATTTCAACTGTAAACCCTGTTTTATCCCCCAATTCTAAATTTATTCGTTGCTCTAAATTTTCTACTATTATTAATTCCCCTTTTTTATTAACTTTTTCTTCTTGACCAACTACTTCTTCAGTAAGATATACATCAATAACTTTTCCTTGCCATAGACCACTATATGGATAGCGTCTAAATTCTGCATTACGAAAACTAGCTAATAAAATAGGTCCCCACAACCAATAAATACCTGCAGTAATACCAACCAATAAAAATAAAGGGTCACCATCATCATGAACAAATACATTAATTAAAACAATTGTCAAAACTGAGATAGCAGAAATTAAAGCTCGTTTTAAAATATCAGATAATCTGCCCCAATAATATTGATATTGATCGCTTGTAGCTACAATAGGAATTAATTGTTCAAATATTTTACGAGTTAAAGGAATTAGCATTTATGAGTTTAAAATTTGAGATTAATTGATTTATATTTAATTTATAATATTTTTTATACGGATGAGTTACAATAACAATCCTAGAAAGCAACACAAAATTAGAGAAATCAAAAAGCACTCTAACTGATAGCTGAGTAATAATTCTTATATATTCTTGAGGTGAGACAGGTTTTATTTTTTTGATTATTCATGGTAAGATTATAATTATTTATATTATACGATCCTATGCAAAAATTTATCCCACCAATTATCAGTAGTATAATCCTAGCATTGTGGGTAAGTGGGATTGCAATACTTTCAGTTCAGAATGCTACCCCAATATCTTTAAAGTTTATTGGTTTCCAGTCCATCGAGCTACCTGTAGGAGTTATCTTGTCTTTTAGTGTTGGTATCGGAGTTATAATTAGTTCGATTCTACTGCCCCCACTTTTTAATCTTGGAAAGATTAAAGATCGTCAAGAAGATTTTTGATTTTATCTGAGAAAACAAAGTTTCCCTGGTTTTAAGTTTTAGTATTCTCCTGTGGTTGCTCTTGAGAGACAAAGCAGAATTTGTTCACCTCAAGATTTATCCAGTCTTATACTCGCGCATTCGCATCTAAGAGCAAGTATTTTTTTTAGTTTTATGACTGTCCACATATTAAAAGTGAAGTAGGGAAGTTGGTTGACAATACCAAATTACTCTTCAGGAGCACAATACTGACAAGACTGAATTTAGGCTATCCAGACTCTCCCTTGACCAAAATAGATTGCGTGTATGGGACAAAAGTAATCATAAATTGTCATGATAACTTGTACACTTGACCATCAATCAGTAGTCGAGTAATTCCTTTAGCTTGCAAATATACTGTAGTTTTTTGTAACATTCTGCCATCAGGAACTTTCAAAACCCTTTGATTATGGGCAGAAAATCTATGAGCTACTCGGTGATTATCAAAAACTGGTAAAGTTTTCTCCTGACACTCTTCAACAGGTATTTGTCCTAATTCTCCAAAAGCTATCAAAGGTTTAGTAACTAACTCTGTAAATTTATCAACTACCAAGTAACAAGTTTTTGGCAAGACGGACTCAGTGAGAGTATAAATTTTAACTTCAGAATTGCTAGAATTGTGGATAGATAGATTATAAGAACTATCTACATCTTCTTCTACATCAAACTTATCATCATCATCAAACTCCCCTTCAAAATCTTCTAAATCATCGTTCTCAAAATCATCTAAATTTTGGGGTTGCTCTCGTAAATCTTCTGCTAAAATCTCTTCTATTTCTTCGGCAGGCTCATAACTAGCCTCAAATGTATCGTTTGATTTCTGATTATCTTGAGGAGGTAAAGATAATTTAGGGAATTCTATCAGTTGCTCATTCTCATCATCATTAGATGAGGAAGAACGTCGGCGTCGTCTTTTTACTCCATCTGCTTCAACTTCCCTATAGTCAGCTCCTTCTCGATCTAAACTTTCCCTATCTGCTGATTCATCCAAGTCGTGAGTATCATAATCTATATTTTTGGGGGAACGAGATGGACGCTTTTGCTTCTGTTGAACTAGGTTTTTATATTCATCTTCTGGTATGCTACTTTGTAATAACCGTCTAATTGTAGAACTACTCACTCCATAGCGGTCTGCTAGAGTAATAGTATTCTCTTCTGTAGTTTGATACAGTTCAACAATTTCTATTTTTTCTGAATCTGACAGCTTTGTAGGTGTCATACCACCTTCCCTAAAAATATATTTAATTAATTTATCTGCTAGACTCTAGCTTAGAATAATATATTATAGACATTAAAGTTTAACACTACTTAAGTTTGTTTAATTAAACTTAAATAGTATAGGAAGTATTTCAGCTTTTATAATTTATTGTTAAAGATAACAATAAGATTGTATACCAAAAATAATCCTATATATTACCTTTAATCATTATATATGTAGATCTTAAAATGATATAAGATAGTTAATAATAATTTTATCTCTTTAATTAATTATGAAAGCCCGTGACGAGGATTGAACTCGTGACCTCACCCTTACCAAGGGTGTGCTCTACCACTGAGCCACACGGGCGTTTTTCTTTCAATCCTTTTAAGTAGTTATCTATCAGTTTTTTTCTAACGGAATATTACCCAAAAATAATTTAGGTATCAGCTAAAAATTCAAGGGTTTAATTCCTAGCACTATGATTTCCAAAATATTAGTACTGCATATTAATGGAGGTTATAACCAGCTATTTTACACATGAAAAAGCTGATTGATGATAGCTTAGTCCTACTTGAATTTCAGTGAGTGGGCCGAGCTGGATTTGAACCAGCGTAGGCGTAGCCAGCGGATTTACAGTCCGCCCCCATTAACCACTCGGGCATCGACCCTTGCTACTCACATTTATATATACTAACACAAAAAAATTTTCTTGCAATAGTTTGGTGAAAAAAAATTATTTGCTAGTTCTCAAGTTCAACCCACAATTATGCTTAACAGTCTCTTGCAATGAGTGTAGTCGATGATAAATACCTTCTTGGCGCAATAACTCCTCATGACTACCCACTTCAACAATTTTACCTTGGTCAAGTACCACAATTTTATCGGCCTCCCGTACTGTACTAAGTCTGTGGGCAATAATAATTGTAGTGCGAGTCCCGAAAATATTGTGCATTGCTAACTGAATAGATCGCTCACTTTCATAGTCTAAACTAGAAGTTGCCTCATCAAAAATTAGTACATCTGGGTCTACTAACAAAGCTCTAGCTATTCCTATACGTTGTCTTTGACCGCCGGATAATCGCATCCCTCTTTCACCCACAACTGTATAGTAACCTTGAGGCATTTGTTGAATAAATTCATCAGCTTTAGCAATTTTACAAGCTTCTTTAACTTGATCAAAACTGGCTTTAGGATTACCGTAAGTTAGGTTGCTTAATAATGTGCCATTGAATATATCTACCTCTTGATGAACAATTGCTAATCGACGTCGATAACCTGTAATATCAAGACTATTAATATCTTCTCCATCAATTAAAATTTTGCCTTTATTTGGTGAAAAATATCTGAATAGTAATTTGACTAAAGTGGATTTTCCCGAACCAGATTTTCCAACTAAAGCGATAGTTTGACAAGGTGTAATCAAGAGATTAATATCTTTTAAAACAGGCTTGTTGGGATTGTAACCAAAGCTCAATTTTTCAAACTCAACTTTTCCTGTGAATTTGTAGGGATTAATATCTGTCGGTTTGGCAATAACTTCCGTTAAATTCGCAGCATCAGAACCTATGGGTAACTGCATAAATTCATGGAAACGAATCATGGAAGCATAGCGACGGACGAATTCTTCAGTTAATTGACTGATGGGAGTTATCTCTGCATAAGCCATGCTGGCTAAAGTGTATATAGTCACAAAATATCCTAGAGAAATTTCACCAGACAATGTTGTAAATAATGTCAAACCTAGAATGAAGAATAGGCAAAATTCAACAATGCTTGTCTGATACATGGATAGCCAGACATAGCTTTTATGAATTTTACCTATAATAATTTTGAGGGCGCGGTTAATTCGAGTAGTTTGCCTTTGCAATTCTTGAGTTTCTGTCGCAAATGCTTTGACTGTTTTTATATTGGTAATAATTTCCGAGTTGTGACTTTCTGTATTTTCTTCATATTTATCAAAAGCGATTTCCATTTTGGCAATATATTGAAGGCTTTTGAGAGTAAAAATCAGGATAAAAATAAATGAACCAAGGAATAAAAGAGCAATTGGTGATTCTATTAAAAAGATGACAATAAAAATACCGAATACCCGTACTAATTTGGGGATTAAAATACCTGCAATTTCTGGGTAAGTCCAGGTGTGGTTTAAGACTCCTTTGGAAATACGGTTGGCGATACGTCCTGAATTATTTTCGTCGTAAAATTCTAGAGGTAGGGTGAGAATTTTTTGGACAGCTTTTTGGAAATGGTCTCGACGTGCTTTAAGCGGAACAACCCAATGATACCAATGGCCTAACCAAGCAATACTTGGACCTTTGGTGATGGTGACTAAAAATATTAGTCCTAATGGCACAGATAGAGATAATAGTTGATTAGTGGGTAGTCCAGTTAAGTTGGCAATTGACCCAATCAATTGTTCCATTGGCCAGTCTGTAGAACGGCCTGAGAGTACGTTCAAAATCTGGCCGATGGCATAAGGAACTATGAGATCGGTTAGTTCTAGGGCGCTTGATGCTCCAATGCTAAAGATGGACAGTGGCAAGTATGCCTGGTAGTATTTAATGATGTCCCTGAAAGTTGCCATAATTCTATTTCAATTTTAGAACCACAGCTATTTATATTAATACAAAAATACTACTCTTGTAATATAAAAGTATAAATTTCCTGATTTAGATTTTGGATGATAAAACTAGATCGTTATAGTAAAGCAGTTGCGATCATGAAAGTATAGCGCTACGCGTAAGTCAAAAGTTAAAAGCGAGCGCTAATTGACGAGGTTTCCATTTCCTGCGGAAAGGCTACGCCAACAGAATGTAAGAGGGACATCTGACAGTCAAAAGTAATATCTGACTTTAGTTATGTTAAGTAGCTTTGTTTATTGGATAAATCTCAGTTACAACTATAGCATTTGTCAAGTTACTCAGGTAGAGTTGTTTTTCTTCTGTTCTATTCCCTACTCCCTAAAACAATTGAAATAATTATGATTGATATTTATTGTGAACGTATACAACCTGGTTTATGGGATGAACCAATAAATGCTATTAGCAACTTAGCTTTTTTTATTGCAGCATGGTTAAGTTGGCGTTTAGCAAAGAGTTTAAATGTGCAACAAAGCCATGTAAAACTGTTAATTTATTTAATGATAGCTATTGGTATTGGTAGTATTTTATTTCACACTTATGCTACAGGTTGGGCATTGTTAATGGATGTCATACCTATAACTATGTTTCAAATATTTTATTTGTGGGTTTATACCCGTAGAGTGATGAAATTAAAATCTATAATATCTATGATTTTAATTGTAGTTTTGGTAATTTCTAGTTTAGCAACTCTGCAACTAAAGGTTCTGAATGGTTCTTTGAGTTATGCACCTGCTTTGATTTATTTATTAGGATTAGGAATTTATCATTTTCAAGCACAAAAGGAAAGTAAATTTTTACTTTTAGCAGGAGTAGGTATATTTTTAATAGCTCTATTTTTCAGAACAATAGACCAATATATTTGTCCGATATTTCCCATTGGAACTCATTTCTTGTGGCATATATTTAATGGATTTATGCTTTACTTCGTTACAAGTAGTTTACTATTTAATTTAAAAGCTAATCAATCTCATTATACAATTAATAATTAACAATTAATAATTAACAATTAATAATTATATCAAATCCGGTATAATTGATGTAATTAGATAAAGAGTGTGGAGAAGGTGGGGAGTGTGGGGGGTATGGGGAGATGGGGATATCTAGAAAAATTTAGCAATAGCGCTCGTGAAGTGAACATTTTTTTATACCGAATTAAGCGGATTTGATATTACCTCTTTGTATCAGGAACAAGCAAAAAATATTTCCCCCGTCAGTTGTACTAAATTAATCACCGAATCGGCTGTCAATTTATCTGCGAAATAAATTTGAAAATTGGAATTACATTAATAAAACCTGATTCAATATCTTTTTGTGTTCTTCCACAATATTTTCAGGAACATAATCAAATACTTGAATTCTTTCTCCTTCTTCATTTTCTGAAGGAAGCGGAGAATTTGCAGTACATAAAAATACTAACCCCACCGACCAACCAAAACCCCTCTGTTTTACTTCACTAGGATATTCTAAATATCCTAATAACTGTTGTTTTGTAACTGTAATATTTAACTCTTCTTCAGCAATTCTCTGAATAGCATCCTCAATATATTCTTGATAAAAAACTGTACCTCCTGGAATATGCCAAAGATTATTCCAAGCAGCATCTTTTCTAAGGGTTAATACCACACCTGTTTCAGTTTTCACAACTACTTCTACAACAAGTCTGGGAACTTGAGAATATAACAGTTTAAACTCTTCTGGGGAAAAAGGTTTTTTGCGAGTCATTTAATTTTATCTACCTGTGTATCTAGCAACTAGCATTCAGCTTTGTACTTCATATTATTTAAACAGACAAAAACTGGCATGAAACCCTAAAATTTGGAATCTGCCAGCCTTAAAATAAGAGTCAACGATTAATATTAATTTTATCAGGAAATTACAAAGTTAATTAGCAGGTGTCAAAATAATCACTGTGCGTTGGTTTACATCAGCATAGGGATCTGTACCAGGGAGTGGTTGAGAATAACCAACTCCTTCACCAACAACCTCATGGGGTAAATTTTGCCCTTTTAAATATTCGACTACAGCATTTGCTCGGTCTTGGGAAATTAGTTGATTTACCTGACTATCACCAACTCTCGATGTATGACCTTCGACTTTAATGGCAACTTTATTAGGATCGTATTCCTTAATTTCTGAGATGAGACTATTTATAGTTTGCTCTGCTGGGGAAGATAATTCAAATTCATTGAGACCAAATTTGACTTGACCGAGAGTTTTTGGTTTAGTCAGAGATTTTCCTTGTGACTGAGATGCTGTCGCTATCTCTGTTGTAGCAGTGGGAGTCTCAGGCTCGGGTTCTGATGTAGTAGTTGGTTGTATAATTTCAGTGTTAGTAGCAGTTTCTGTCGTATCAGTAGTGGGTTGTTCGGTAGAAGTTGTTGTTTCTGTCGTATCAGTAGTAGGTTGTTCGGTAGAGGTTGTTTCTATGTTTACCTCTGACTGTGTATCTGTCGCTGTAGCAGTTGTGGTTGTCTCGGTGTCTTCTGTTTCTATAGTTGTAGTTGAAGAGTCTGCCTGAGTTGACTGTGTATCTGTCGTTGTAGCAGTTGTGGTTGTCTCGGTGTCTTCTGTTTCTATAGTTGTAGTTGAAGAATCTGTCTCAGTAGTAGTTGTAGTTGTCTCAGTTTCTAGCGTTTCTGTTACTTGAATTTCTTCTACTTGAGAATCTACATTTTCCGAATCTACATTTTCAGTTAATTGAACATCAATAGTGGGGCGTTTAAAAGCGTTAGGACTAGCGAAAGCCCAAGCACAAATAATCATAAAGCCCATACACCCTCCTAAAATTGTAGGACCTAAGAGTTGTTGATTATCTATTTTTTTTTCTGCACTCATATCTAAAATATAGCTCCAAACTAGATTGGTATTATTACTTTTATTGAACTAATCTGACGATCTGATGATCGAGGTTGATAGAATCTCCCAATTAAACCAAATTTTAGTAATGGTTATGATATTCAGATTCTTGCCCTTATTTATAACAGGATTTTATGAGAAAGGGTATATAGCGCTACACGCAAGTCAGAAGTCAGAAATAATCTCTGACTAAGTTTGAGTATTTATAAATGTCCGCGACCTATTTGCGTAGTGCTATAAATAGTAACGTATTTTTCCGAATATCTTTATATTACATTGAACTTTGCTCTCCTGAAATAGGGCAACGCTATACCCCTTCACAGAAGTCACCCATTCACAAGTCAACAGTCATGCTTTAAGATTTTATAGACTAAAAACTTGGACGCTACAAATTATTTCACATCTAAAAGATAGTACAAAAATCTAGGATCAAGCCAATAAATAAGGCTGGCTTTCCCATACGGCATTGCGCATGGCGCGACAACGCAGAACTTTCCTAGCAGGAAGTTAAATTTTCTAATAAACCGATAAGTGTTGTATCTTGATAATAGTTAGAGACGTTCCACAGGAACGTCTCTAGAAAGTTTTGATTAGTATTAATTAACCAACTGTATAAGCGGTACTAAGTCCCCACAAAAGGAGAAAGACTATACCACCTAAGATAATAATCGCAGAAATAGCGATCGCGCTGGGAGTATCTGCTCCCTTGAATTTCATTATGCCACGGTTAAGGTCTGACATGGTATTTTTCTCCTAAATTCTGCTTTTATTTTAGCTAAGAATTTCTATAAATATGTCTATGCTGTTACTGTATTTTCTAATACTTCTGTGGCAGATTTGTCTCGAATTTTAAAATAATAATAAAGATTAGCAATGGTCATATTTGAAGCGGTTTGTAAATTAGATAATCCCAGGGTTTTGTAACCTGCCTTAACAGATTCTTGACTGATATAAGACTCAGATTGTTTCCTCAATTCTGGTTTTATTAAAAATGATATTTGGTCGCGCAAAGATTGGAAATGAGATTTTTGTTTTAACTCTTGATAAATTTGTTGTTCTGGTGCTTCTGTAATGGAGGATTTTGTATCGGTAGTTTCGATAATTTCTGACTCTGGAAAATCTGCACTTTCTAATAGTTCGAGTTCGGATGGAAGGAGAGAAATTAACCAATCAATTTGATTTTTCTAGAGGTTTAATGCTGCTAAGTCGTGATGATAAATTCTAGTAATTTCTGGAAAGATAAAATCTAGTTCACCTTCTGTTTTTATCCTGTTAATAACTGTTAGAGAATCTTGGCGAATGTTGCTTTGTTATAATTTATACTATAATCATAGTATACAACCAATCTACTAAAGTAGAATATTAACATATAACCAAATATCAAATTTTACGCGGTGTGTTATGTCTGAAAATAATGAGCATAATCCATTAGATGATATAGAATTTACTCCCGATCTAATCAGGGGTGTGAAAAAAGATGTTTCGGAATATGATAATTATCCTGATAACTCTGAGCAGGTAGAAACTGAGGAGGAATATGAGCAAATTAATCAAGTTTTGCAGGTTGAAACTGAAACAAAAAATTATCAGGAATTATCTCAAGAGATTAGTTCGCTTAGAGAAAAGTTAGAGCAGTTTTCCCAAGATGTGGAAAGTAATTACTCTCACCTTCAGGAAGAAGTTTCTCGGTTGTCTAATTTTATGTTGGAGTTACAGGATGAAAAGTTGAATGGAGATGTTGATTTAGAGTCGTTTTTCGGTCGAGTTAATTCCTTAGAGAATCATCTACAGATTTTATCTAAGCAAATAGAGAAAAGAATCAATAATAATGTTAATTCACAACAGCAAGTAAATAAAAAGCTTGAACAACTTGCAGCAGACACGAAACAGGAAATTGAAGAAATTGTTGGGATGGTAGTGGATGTTGAATCTAAACAAGTAGATGCTCGGAAATTATCTCAAGATATTAGTTTACTTAAGGGAAAGTTGAAGGAATTTTCTAATGTAGAAAGTAATTCTTCACAACTTCAGGAAAAAGTGGCTCAATTATCATCTCAAATATTGGAGTTACAGAAGGAAAAGTCGAATATAGGTGTTGGTTTAGAGCCGTTGTTTCGTCGAGTTAAGTCACTAGAAAATTCTCTACAAAATTTGTCTGAGCACATAGAGGAAAGGATTAATAATAATGTTAATTCACAACAGCAAGTTAACGAACAATTTTCCCAGTTTGCAGATAGTCAGGAAATATCTCAAGAGATTAGTTTGCTCAGGGAAAAGTTTGAGAGATTTTCTCAAGATGTGGTAGGTAAATATTTTCAACTTCACAAAAAACTTTCTAAGTTATCTTCAGCATTTCACTTAGAGCGAGAAAAGATAAGTCAAGATGTTTATTTAGATTCGTTCTTTCGTAGAGTTGAGTCATTAGAAAATCATCTACAAAATATGGAGGTTAAATACTCTAAACTTCAGGAAAAAGTTAAAAATAACTTGAATCCTTTCCAAGAATGGAAGGAATTGTTTTATATATCAATTTGGAGTCTTGGTTTAGCCATCATACCTTCTATAGTTAATTTATCTATGGATAATCCCAATATTTTTTTGAGTCTTCTATGCTTAATTTTAGCATTACCATTTTTATTAACAAGCTTGGTAATTTTTTTCTGGAGCTATTTTTCTATGGTTTTGATGTTTGGTCAGCTATTCTATAGTAGTTCTAATTTAGTTTTGAGCAAGGTTGATTATTGGTTATCTAGATATCGTTTGATAACATTGATTCAGGTGTTTGAACAGAAGGATAAAGAAGTAGATAAGACTTCTGGGTTGAAGGCATTTTGTTTATTATTTTATTTATTATTTTCTTTATTACTTATGTTTGGTTCTACAATTGTCTTGCCTGGTTTAGTTTTGAGCTGCTCAGAAAATCAAGCAGGATGGATTTTATGTTTTCTGAACGCAGCACATAAAGATCCAAAAATTGTGATTATGTCATTTCCAAATATCACAGTTTTATGGTTGGTGATTTGTTGGTTAATACTTCAGTTTATTAAAGCTCTAGCTTTGCTCAAGCAAAAGTTTCTTTAAAGGCAGAAGTAGGAAGTAAAAAAAAATACAAACCTCCCTATAAAAACCTCATATTTTCTAACCGATTAATATCCATAATTTGCTCGACTAAACTTTGCCAATTTCTTTGAATCTTAATCCGATTTGCCATAGTCTTAAATTCCGGCCAAACCTTCTGTCGCACTTGTTCATCATCTAAAAAAATCTCCCAATCATCTTTAATATCCTCAGCACGCAATATCCGATCTACAAACTCAGCTACCATCGCATAAGCTAACTGTTTCGGTTCAGATAATAACTTATCTAAATCTGACTTACATAAATCAATTACCCGTTGATGAATTTTCTGAATTTCTATCAACACTTTTTCCGAAGATTCAGCATTGTGAGTAGAAACTTCCTGCTCCATTTTCTCAAGTAAAAGTTGTGACTTAATTTTTTTATCATCAGGTACATCATCAGAATTTAATAGGTCTGGTAGCTGTTTTTTCCACCAATTTTTTATTTGCTCTATAGTGGGAGGTTTAGCTCGCATTTTATTAATATCAAATTTCTCAGGATTTAAAATTTCTTCCAATTCCGACCACAACATTTCCCAATCAGGAGTTAAACTCAGAGGTTTTTTATCAGGGTTAAGTTGATTAATATGCTGTCTGACTTGACGCTGAATAATACCTGCATAAGATACGTTAAAAGCGGAGATAGTTTCAAACCCTAACTTCAGATTTTCTAAATCCCCTGGAATATTTTCTGCCATCCATTTTAGGAAGTCAATTTCTCGCACATCAGTTAATCCTCCTAGTTGCACTTCATCAGTTAATAACCAACCTATTTGTGATTTAACCGTATCTAAAGAATCTTGAATTTTTCCATCTAGAAATAAGAATTGTTTGGATAAATCTGTTCTGATAATATGTAGATAACGACTGTAAGCTTCTGTATATGAACCAGATATGTTGCTATCTTTTTTGATTTGCTCTACAGACTTAGGAATAGATGTCAGTTTGTGGCAATTTTCTATAACTTCATTTACTTCTTTTTGGAAAGTTTCATCTGTTTTATCGCTTGCCAACTCAATAGTTTCTAAATATGGCTGTAAAGTATTAGTTAATTTATCCCAAAATTGCTTAAACGACTTCTGAAAAAGTCTTTTATCTCCAGCATATTGTTGTAAAGCAGAACTAGCTTTTTCTAACTCAGCTTGCAAATCTTTACTTAACTTAGTCAACTTATTTTCAAAAGTTAAAGCATATTTATGGTCTAACTCAGTAATATTTTCCGTCAAATACTGCAAGATTTTTTCTAACACATTCGCCGTTTCTTTTGTATTAGCACAATCAGCAATAATACACTCAGCAAACTCCATCCTTGTCCTGGAAAGTTCATCGAAAAAACCCTGACAATTTTGGGAATTATCTCCTTGCTCCGAGTTAGGATCAGTCTTATTAAGAATTAAAAATGACCATCTTGATAAAGGAATTGTCGGTATTCCTTTTTGCGCTTTATCGTACAAACCTACATCAGAATCTTTATCCCAATAATCTCCTCCAGGATTAGGTTTTCGCATAAACAAAACAAAGTCTACATCTTCACTCAAAACTTTAATCATTCGCTCTACATCTCCTACCCCTGTGTCACCTAAACCAGGCAAATCTACTACTGCTATTTGACCAATATCTGAGTGGGGAAACTGAGATTCAATTTCTACTTTTTTGACAGCTAAATAATTGTAATAAACTTGTTTGCCATTAACATCATCTTGGGCAACATATTCTCTAATTTTTTCTTGGGTAATAGGAAAAATTGGTTTCAAATTGAACAAACCTTTGTATTGAGGATAATGTTCTTTATACCGCTTCAAATATTCATATTTTGCTTGGTCTACTTTATCGGCAATATTGTTTGGTAATGCAGGTAAACCCTTATTAATAAAATCGTCAAATTTTTGTGGCGTTGTTCCTAATGATAAGTCTTCATAGTAAAGCTTAATCACTTCTTCTAGTAAACTTTGTGGAGAGTGAGGATATACTTTTCCTGTAGTATATTTTGCTTGTAATTGATGATAAATAATACTCATAACTCCCGTACAATGTTGTCCGCTACCATCAGGAATTTCATTACGAGTTAATCCTGTTAAAGTCTGCAAAAATTTGCTTTTACCTTGTCTTGGTCTACCAACTACACCAATATTTAGAGTTTGACGATAAAACCGTGCTTTTAGTTTACTAATTGTCGCTAAATTCGTTGTTATCTCTTGCTCTATTTGTTCCAAATTAATCCCTTGCAAAATTTCCGATGTTTGAGAATCATTAAGCTGAGGGAGAAAATTATTCCGTTCTTTAATTAGTCGTTGAATATATTGCTGTAGAGAAGTCAAATGAGCCTCTACTTTTTCAACTCTCTTAGCTAGAGGTTGACGTTTTTCTATGATGCTTTCAATTTTCGAGGATATATCTTTCATTAATTGATAATTGATAATGGATAATTACTTCTGGTTACAACCCTAACGGAATATGTATTAGGAAAGATCCTCGCACTTTTTTTTCCTTGAAAGGGGAGGCTAATCAAGCTGAATTATTTAACTAATAATTATTAATTATTAATTTTCAGTAACCATAAGCGGTGTTTAAAAATTAGTCAGCCTTGAGTATTGTTATTTAACATCCAACTATAACATAGGAGAAGGAATATATCAGCTCAACAAATTCTCTAAAATCAGATTTTAAAAGCAAGCGATCGCTCCAACTTTTAGCACCTCAAAATTAGCATAATTAGCAATTAATAAAATGACATAATTATTTATTTCCTATATCTCTATAGGAATCCGCACATCGCCCCTACAAAAAAATATTATAACTTAAATATGATTTCTATATAAGTCATTTAGTATAGTTTTTTATCAATAAATTAAGATTTTTATCATCCTAATTATTGATTGTACATTTTTTTACTTTCCCATAACTGATACTTAGGTATAATAAAAAAACACTACTCAAATATCGCATCTACAGACCCATGGATATTGCCAAAGTTAACACCGAATCAGTAGAATTACTCTCCCTAATTACTGGAAAAAAACTAAGCAAAAAAGATATTACACCACCAGTATTGTTTTTAGCCAATTTAGTAATTATACTGATAGGTGTTATCTATGCAGATGGAAAAGTAGTAGAAGAAGAAAAAGCTAGACTGAAAATAACTATCCATAAATTTATCCCTCCTAAAGGTAATGTCTTGGAATTAACTAAACTAATGATTCATGGAGTATCTAAGCAACAGCTTTACAAAAAATTTGAGACAATATTGAAATTAATTCCTCCTCTTTCTACTCCAGAAAAATTGTTATTAATTAGCTTTGGTTATGAAATGTCTGCTGCGGATGGAGATATGGATGTACGGGAGAAAAAATATCTAGAAATTGTCGGAAAAAAATTAGGCGTTAGACCCCAAAGTTTACAACTTTTAGAAGCAGGATTTATTGATCAAGACAATCTCGATCAAAAATCTATGGATGAAGTGAAATATTTACTTAACCCGGCACGTTTCCATCAGCTAGATAATATTTTTGTTAAAGCTGCTAGTGAAATGTTAAATTCACTTTTACCTAGTCATAAGCAAAAACAAAACAGAAAAAATAAGCTTAAACCAACTGTTGTTTATAAAGAGTTAAAAGAGTTTCAACAGTATAGACAGAAACTAGGAAATATTTGCAACCAAACATATAAAATATTTGCCGAATCAAGTGAGCGAGATTTACTTCCTAATACATTAATATGTGAAGTAGATAAAATCTTAGAAAAAATACAATCCCAAAAATTTAGAATTGCAGTGATTGGAGAATTTAGTCAAGGTAAATCAACTTTATTAAATGCTTTACTTGGAGAGGAAATTCAACCAGTCAGAGAAATTCCTTGTAGTGGCACAGTTACAGTTTTAAAATATGGGGAACAAAAACGGGTCGTTTGTCATTATAAAGATGGGAAAGAAGCAGAAATTCCTTTGATAGAATATCAGTCAAAAGCGACTATTTCAGAAACAGCATCTTTAGGAAATATGACTGAGGAATTAGCCCACTCGGAGCTAGAGGAAATATTTTTTGAACATCCAGATTTAGACTTATGTCAAAGTGGGGTAGAAATTATTGATTCTCCTGGTTTAAATGAACATCCGAACCGGGCAGCTATTACTCAAAAATTGTTAGAAGATACAGATGCAGTAATTTTCTTAACTAATGCTTCTCGTCCATTAACTCAGGGGGAAAAAGAGTTAATTCAAACTGTGAAGTTGCAGCTAAATGGTAATAATATTGATTTGCCTGCAGATAATTTATTTGTGTTGGTAAATTTTATTGATTTAGTCAGAAGTAAAAATATTCGTCAGCAAATTAGAAAGAGATTAGAAAATTTTCTGTTGGGTGAAAAACCGATTATTGCTGATACAAGTCGTTTACATTTTATTTCTGCTAAAGCTGCTTTAGATGGGATTTTAGAATGTGAAGAAAATGAATATTTGACATACTTTAATAATTTCACGCAGTCGATAGAAAAGTTTTTGACTGTTGAGCGTGGTGCTGTAGAAATCCAGCAAATTTTTACTAAGATAAATACTTTGATTTCTGAGGGAATCAAAGCATTAGAGCAAGCCGAAAAAGTTTTAGATGGTAAGGTATATTTGTCTGTCGAGGCAAAAGTAGAAATATTGAAAAAAATAGAGGATGCTAGTGGACGAGATGTGAAAATTTTATCAACTACTGAAAAATTAAAAAATCAGAGTATTAAACAAGTTGCTGAGGCTTGGGATAAATGGGTAGAAGGATTGGGCGATCGCCTGGAGGAAAAAACTGATGAATGGTGTTCTGAACATTCTCTGCTCTGGGATAAGGAAAAAGTTATCAAAGATTATGCGGAAGGATTTGCAAGTTCTCTGGCAACTGAATTAGAAAACTGGAGTAATCGGGAAGTCAAAGAAATTGTGATGAATAATTTACAAATTTTATGCAAGGAAGTATGCCAAAATCTAGAAGTTATTAGAATGGATTTACAGGCAGTAGATTATCAAATAAATTCTAACTTGAATGAGCAATTGGATTTTGCAATTGAAAATATTAAAGGAGATGGATTAGATCTTTCTTCAGTAACTAAGTTAGGAGAAAATTATGATGATAGTAAAAGAGGAGGTTTATGGGAAAATTTAACATTAGGTGGTTTAACTGCAGGTGCTTTATTTATGTTTACAGGAGTAGGATTTTTACCTATACTTGTAACTGGGGGTGCTGTGGTTTTGATTAGCTCATTTTTTGGCATGAGTTCCGATGATGAGAATCCAGAAATAAAAATTAAACAGCAAGTTTATGATGCCTGTGTTCAGAAATTTGATAAATCTACTGGGGAAATATTTAATCGTATTTGTGAAAATATTGCTGAGGTTTTCTATAGTCAGTTTAAATCAGCAAGTAAAGTAATTGAGCAGGCAATATTTATTTACGAAAATCTCCTAGAACAAGAAGATAAAGCTCAGAAAGAAACTCAGGAACAATTAACGTTAGAGAAAAAGATCATAGCCGAAAAGAAACAGCAACTTACACAAATAAAAAATCAAATTGAGGAAGGAAGAAGGAAGAAGGAAGAAGGAAGAAGGAAGAAGTGAAGAGGGAAGAAGGAAGAAGGAAGAAGGAAGAAGGAAGAAGGAAGAAGGAGGAAGGAGGAAGAAAAAAGGTTGAAATGTATAGATATATGCGTCTAAAATTAATTTTATAATTTATTTTTAAGCATCTATTATCGAATAGCACTATAAAATATTATGGATGGTTCAGATAATACCACTTAAACAAAAGAATGCTACAAAAAGAGATATCTAGATCGCATATTCTAAAAAATAGCTGTTCCAATTTATTTTAGATAACTATCTCTATCATTTCCCCATTTTTTTCAATGTTTACCCTTTCTTCCTTCTTCCTTATTTCTTCTTCCTTACTTCTACTAACTGTATTGTGCTATATTCAAAAACTGTTGCTTATAAAAATCCATAACTAAAATGTCTACAAAACCTACCATTGCATTTAGTCACCTGGGATGCGAAAAAAACCGCATCGATACTGAACATATCATCGGTTTACTCGCACAAGCAGGCTATGAAGTAGATGCTAACGAAGAACTAGCAGACTATGTTGTTGTTAACACCTGTAGTTTTATTCAAGCTGCTAGAGAAGAGTCTGTCCGTACTTTGGTAGAATTAGCCGAAGCTAATAAAAAAATAGTCATCGCAGGTTGTATGGCGCAACACTTTCAAGAAGAATTACTTGCTGAGTTGCCAGAAGCAGTAGCACTCGTAGGTACTGGTGATTATCATAAAATAGTAGATGTAATCCAACGAGTAGAAAAAGGCGATCGCGTCACAGAAGTCACTGCTGAACCCACTTACATCGCTGACGAAACTACACCCCGTTATCGCACAACATCCGAAGGCGTTGCTTATGTACGAATAGCCGAAGGATGTGACTATCGTTGCGCTTTCTGTATCATTCCTCATCTGCGGGGAAATCAGCGATCGCGCACCATAGAATCTATTGTTGCCGAAGTTCAACAACTGGCAGATCAGGGTGTCAAAGAAATCATTCTCATCTCCCAAATAACCACTAACTATGGAGTGGATATTTACGGCCAACCAAAACTGGCCGAACTTCTTCGCGCCTTGGGACAAATTGATATACCCTGGATTAGAATGCACTACGCTTATCCTACTGGTTTAACACCCAAAGTCATAACTGCCATCCAAGAAACTCCCAACGTTCTACCTTATCTCGACTTACCTCTACAACATTCTCATCCCGAAATTCTTAGGGCCATGAATAGACCTTGGCAAGGTCAGGTTAATGATGATATAATCCGAAGAATTAAAGCAACTATGCCCAACGCCGTGTTGCGGACAACTTTTATAGTAGGCTTCCCTGGTGAAACGGAAGAACATCATGCACATTTAGTGAAATTTGTCAAGCGTCACGAATTCGATCATGTTGGGGTGTTTACTTTCTCTCCAGAAGATGGAACCCCTGCTTATAATCTGCCTAATCAGTTGCCCCAAGCAGTTATGGATGCCCGCCAGAAAGAAATTATGGAAGTCCAGCAGTCCATATCTTGGCAACAGAATCAAAAATCAGTGGGGCAAGTAGTTGATGTGCTGATTGAACAAGAAAATCCCCAAACAGGAGAGTTAATTGGTAGATCGGCCAGGTTTTCTCCAGAAGTAGATGGACTGGTTTATGCTCAAGGAGAGGCCAGATTAGGGTCTATTGTTCCAGTAAAAATTACAGATGCAGATATTTACGATTTATATGGTTATGTAGATTAGATATTTTGGGTTATTGGCAATAATTCTGGAGTGGGGTAAAACTTTCAGGACTTACACATCCAAACAAGAAACCGGGTTTATTGCCCTAATTATTGTTGCTCTGATCCCCGTTACAAAAACAACTTCTGTACGTTGGTAATCCGACAACTATCCTAATCTGAGTTTGTTAAAGACTCTTGATAAACTAAAAAATTATCATAAAATCTAGTATCTAAAAAAAGATCTGAGTTGAGGAAAATGTGTAAAAAATACACTAAATGTTAAGTCATTTGTTATTATGTAAATGATTATGAAGTTTAACGAGGGCCACTGGGAGTAAGAAACTGTAAATTATCTAAACTGCCTGTTGAGAGTAATGCTGAAGCGTGAAGACGCGGTTAAGCAAAGAAATAAAGGTAATTATCCTTTAGTTTATTCAATGGGCAACTTGAAGATACACAACAGGTTATTACTTTTAATACAGAGGCTCCAACCTGCCTTAACGTACCCAACTAGGGAGAAAAGGAACAGGGCATTTGGCCTTTATCAAAATCTCGGCACAAGACCAGTCTTCTCCTGTAAGAGAACTTTCTCTGGGAATGCCGAGGAATTTTGTCTACTTACAAAATAGATATAAAAATTGTAAAAACAATTTGGCCGCTGGGCTAGCGGTGACTAGGGAAACCTTCGGATTGGCGATGTACTGTGGAGTGACCGTAAAACCATAAGAGAATAGTGGTAATTTAGAAATTGCCCCTACCTGGAAAGGCAGGTCTTAAGAAACAGAAACCTAAATCGTGTTTTTCGGCTGTCGCCGACATGAAAAGCGTAGCGGTGTATAGCATGGTTTAGGAATCCCCCACTGTGGCCTAAGCACAGCGTTAGGAGGATGTAAATCTGTCGTTATCTCTTCAGGTTAAAACTTAACCGTAGAGAAAATACAGACATCGCTTAACTCTTAGCAGTCAACTCTAGTGCTATCAGTTGAGTGTAAATTGTGAGTGGCAAAGGCATACTGCCCTACCAATAAGCTAGCTATAACTACAGCAAATAAGCTGGAAATTTGTAGCTAGTAAGGGCTTATGAGCAGCTATGGTTGACCATAAATCCGCCTCCAAGTTGGGTGAGAAAGGAACCAGATGTAAATAGTTTACATAGGAGAATTAATGGATTTATCGTTTGCAAATTTAGGAATTTCAGAGGAGCGTGCAAATCATCTGGAAACAATTGGTTTTACCGAACCTACTCCGATTCAAGCTCAAGCAATACCACATTTGCTGGGAGGAACGGATATTGTAGGTCAAGCTCAAACAGGAACAGGTAAAACAGCAGCGTTTTCTTTACCCATATTGGAGCGGATAGATCTAAATACAAACGCAGTTCAAGCGTTAATTTTAACTCCCACTCGTGAGTTAGCACTGCAAGTTACAGAAGCGATTCGTCAATTTACTGGCTTAGATAGCAAAACTCCAAGTAAACGGCGATTATTTGTTCTAACTGTTTATGGGGGCCAGTCTATTGAGCGTCAGATTCAGCGTTTGCAAAAAGGTGTTCATATTGTAGTGGGAACACCAGGGCGAATTATAGATATGCTAAATCGGAATAGTTTGAAACTAGATCATTTGAAAATGATGGTTTTAGACGAAGCTGATGAAATGTTGAGCATGGGTTTTATTCAAGATGTGGAAAAAATTCTGGACGCTGCACCTCTTGAACGTCAAACAGCTTTCTTTTCCGCCACTATGGATTATTCAATGCGGAAACTGGTTAATAAGTATTTGCGATCGCCAGTAACAGTTAAAGTAGCCCAACAAAAAACTACTCCAAAGCGCATTACTCAAACCGCCTACATAGTACCTCGTGGTTGGTCTAAAGGAAAAGCTCTACAGCCAATTCTAGAGCTAGAAGACCCAGAAGCAGCTTTGATATTTGTGCGCACAAGGCAAGCTGCTGCGGAACTAACGAATCAATTACAATCAGCAGGTCACAGTGTTGATGAGTATCACGGTAACTTGAACCAATCTCAACGGGAAAGGTTATTAACTCGCTTCCGGAATCAACAAGTACGTTGGGTTGTGGCAACTGATATTGCAGCTCGTGGTTTAGACGTGGATCATTTAACTCATGTGATTAACTACGATTTGCCTGATAGTGTAGATAGTTACGTTCACCGCATTGGTCGTACAGGTCGTGCAGGTCGGGAAGGAACAGCAATTTCCTTGATTCACCCTGTAGATAAGCGGAAGTTGCGGTTGATAGAACGTCATTTACGTCAACGTTTGGACACTCGTTCAATTCCGAAGCGCTCTCAAATTGAAGCTCGGCAGTTACAGAAATTACAGGATAAGGTGCGAGATGCTCTGAGTGGTGAGCGGATGGCTTCTTTCTTGCCATTAATTGCTCAGTTGGGTGAAGAGTATGAACCTCATGCAGTTGCTGCTGCAGCTTTACAGATAGCTTATGATGAAACTCGCCCTGCTTGGATGGGGCTTGATTATGCTCAGGAGGAAGACAACTTTGATTCTTACACACCAAAGCCAAAGTTGAAGAAGCGCGGAGCTAAGAATTCTCATAATTATGCTGATCGGAATCAGAATGCTAATAATGATAATTATGTAGAAGAGGCTTCTGTATCACAGAATAATTAACTTATTTGTGGCTGAAATAGTCTAATAGGAATTTTAGAGACGTTGGCGATCGCGTCTCTAATTTTTTTTAAATTAGGGAGTAGGGAGTAGGGGAGTAGGGGAGTAGGGGAGTATTTTTCAACCTTTTTCCTAATGTTTATTTATTGCTCTGCTGATTAAATCTAAAAGCATTGACTGATATTGGTTTTAGCCAGTAATGATCTTTCATGCATTACAAGGTTTTTGCTCCTTAGAGCTGCATAAAGTTAGGATTTTGGGTTGACTATTCGCTGAAAAATCAAGGGATAATTCTTCCTCCTGTCTCCTCTCAATTCCTTACTCCTCCTGTCTCCTGTCTCCTGTCTCCTGACTCCTACCCTCACCCATAAGACTTTTTGAGCAAACCCTATTTATTTTTCTGTCTCAACATATCTCGCACTTCCATTAAAATTTTGCCTAAATTATTTTCTCCAGTGCCGTCTTTTCTCTGACCCCAATACAAATCTACGGGAGATTTATAAACTATTTTCTCATTCCCAGTAGACAGTAATATTTCCTGAATTTCAGAATTAGCAGCAAATTTGTTGAATACTGCGGTTCGCATAATTTGATATTTGACCTCTTCCCAATCTGAACGTAATGGGCGATCGCGATCGTTGCCCATATTTGCTGCTTCCCCCGGCGTTGCTGCTAGACGAATTTCCTCAGCATCAGGAGCATCAGGAAATTTTTGAGCTTGAAAATAATGTTCGCTAGTTGCCCACCAATAACCGTCTAATTCAAAACCATGGGCGGAACAATTGGAAAAACAGCCGTATCTACTAAGAGTGCTATAAAATGAAATTGCCATAATTTCTCTCACTAATACAAAAGAATAATAATAGATTGGGATTTGTAACAAATTATTTAATCTTGCGATATTTTCTGATAATTTACTGTATAAATTGTTTGATAAATATTGTGTATCTATTTATAAAAGACTCAATAGTTAAATAAAATTACAATTCTCAGATGATTAAATCCACAAAAACTTTAACTTTAGGAGACCATGCTATTCCTTTTGCTTTGCCAGACCAATCGGAGAAATTATTATATTTCAGAGATGAAGCTGGTAAGCCAGCAATTCTAATTTTTTATGCTTCTGATGAAATTCCTGGTTGTCAAGATATAGCTTGTGCATTTCGAGACTTAATACATACTTTTAATAAATTTGATTTACAAGTTTATATAGTTAGCTCTGATTCACCAAAAGTTCATAAAAAATTTGCTGAAGAATATAATATTCCTTTTCCATTACTGTCAGATTCTGAGAATAAGATCGGTCGTAAATATGGTGTTTGTTTTCCTGGAGATAATGACCAGGAAAATATATCATATAGGCGGACAGCTTTTTTGATCGATCCTAACCAAAGAATAGTTAACATTTATCATCTCAAGTATTTATCAAGTAGTATTGAAGCAATTTTAAAAGATATTAAAAACATATTGCCTAAAGAGGAACCGCGTCATATTCAGGTGCAGGCTCCGGTACTGTTAATTCCTAATGTTTTTTCTCTAGAATATTGTAATTATTTGATTGATATTTGGCATAAAAAAGGTAATGATGAATCAGGTTTTGTGCGTAAAAAAGGTGAGAAAACCGTGGGATATATCGACCACACTCATAAGATTAGAAGAGACCATTTTGTCAAAGATGAGGAAATTATTGCCAGTTTAAATAAAATGATGAAGTCAAGGGTATTTCCGGAGATTAAAAAAGCTTTTAATTTTAATGTTACTAGACAAGAAAGGTATCGAATAGCTTGTTATGATGGCAGTCTTGGTGGTTTTTTTAATGCACACCGAGATAATACTACACCGGGTACGATACATCGAATATTTGCAATGACATTAAATTTGAATGTAGGCGAATATGAGGGAGGATTTTTAAGATTTCCAGAATACGGACCTCATTTCTATAAACCTGATACTGGTAGTGCGGTGATTTTTTCTTCTTCTTTGATGCACGAAGCTACTCCGGTGACATCTGGTTTAAGGTTTGCACTTTTGAATTTTTTCTATGGAGATAAAGAGGCAGAAGCGAGGAATAATTATGAAAATAAAGCGCATAATGATTATAATGCGGTGGTTAGGGTGAATAGTTAGAATTGAGAATTGAGAATTGAGAATTCAGAAGTAATTCCTGACTGAGTTTGAGAGTTTATAAATGTCCTCACTAATTAATGTAGTGCTAAAATAATTTGTAATATTTTATTGTAGGGGTTTGGTCTCCAAATCCTATTTTTACTTGGGTTTGCATACCAAATCTCTACAGTTTTTTTCACAAATTATTGGTGAAATTATGGATTTCTTTTCAATTGCAAAAATAGCAGCACCAATTGCAGGACCTTTGGCTAATATTGCTGTTAAAAAAGGATTTGAATTTATTAATAAAACAGACATACAAAAAGCAATTGAAGCTGGAATCAAAGCTGCGGAAAAACAGCAAGAAAAATTACCTCAAAATTAGCGTTTATTTTATTCAGCTAAATAAAGATGGTTTGTCTGGAACCGATCGCTTTTTAAATCATTATTTTCAAAATACTAGACTTGTCGCTTTATAACTTAAAAAATCCTCAAAACCCTTGATCTGTAAAGATTATAGCTATCAATACTCTAAAATACCTGGAATTATTACTCTGCCTGAGTTTGAGCGATTTTTTCCTCTATTTAGCGACAAGTCTACTATAACAAAAGCGAAGCATAACGCACCATCCATAAAACTAAAATGGTGCGTTACAACGGATGATTAAATCAATGAGCGAGGGCTAGTAATTTTAGCCATCTAAAGCACCCTACAAGATTGCAATCGCATTAGACTCTATAGGATTTCAATAGACTCAATGATGTTTGCACCTGATTTGAGTGTTTTCCCTTTAACCCGAATCTGCTGTTCAAGTTTTAATTTATTAACATCAAGGGTTTTACCTTGCTTGATGGTATTAGCATTCGGGTCAAGGGTAACAGTATGTTTTTTTTTGTCTTCCGTTTCAATTGACAATTGTAATGGAAAAGTTTCCATGATTTCTATCAACTTACCTTCTATAATCATTGGCTTAAATTATTCCATTCATTTTGACAGAGATGTTTAGTCCTCAGTTGCCCACTTTTTCATATCATTGATTACATTCTCGGTTAATCTGACAGCTTTATTTGGACATCCCCCATAACCATGAATGCCAACAACTTTTGACACCTGGTCATCTAAATAGGCTGGACTTCCACTTTGGCCTCCATAGGTATCATTCATATACTTTATTTTATACTTTTCTACCTCCGTAATAGGTCCGTTAGCTGTCCACATTGTTCCAATATCCTTATCGGCAGGATAGCCAGTGTTGATTACCTCACTTTTCTCTAGGTCTGAGTCAGGTAGGTTTATAAAAGGCATTGCCCCCCAGTTGGGTTTGTAAATTTTGGGTATTAAAATCGCTCCATAATCATAATTAGATTTATATAAAGAGTCTTCCTCCCATTCTTTCGAGGCTCGTAATGCTTTCTTAGTAGCGACGAATTCCCCGTAAGGTTTATTATCTCCATACCTTCCTGGTATTACAGTTATTGTTTTTGCCCATGACTTACCAGCGAAAACACAATGACCAGAAGTCATAATCACATGGTTGATCCAATCTTTATCTTCAACAATACCTTTGAAACTTGCTAACCAACCAGACCCTACATATATAGTTCCATCTGGCATAGTAATCAAGAGTGAGCAAATACAAGAATATGGATATTCTTTTGTGTTTTCTATTTACAGTCGAATCAGAATAATCTAGCTAAAATTAACTCAATGTCTCCTGGAAAAACCGACTTTCTCCTTCAACTCACCCATAATTCTCATTTCGATAAGTTGTGTAATGGCAATAATACCCCCCAAACAAAAAAAATGATTCAACCACAAGATAATCTACAACCTTGTCTACTAAGAGCGCCAGGAGGACAGATGCCCCTAGATTCCGTCTTTTACATTGACCGTCCCATCATCGAATCCCTTTGTTACGAAAGCATCCAGAAACCAGGCACGCTGTTGAACATCTGGGCTTACAAGCAAATGGGCAAAACCTCCTTAATAAGTCGCATCCTGGCTTTCGCTAAATCCCAGGGGTATCAAATCGTTTCTCTGAACTTACAACTGGCCGATGCTGAGATTTTACAGAACCTAAAAAGCTTCCTACAATGGTTCTGTGCTAGAACTAGCAAGAAATTAGAATTTCCCAATGCGCCATCGCCTACGGCGATGGCGCACGAGCAGATAGCCGAATTTTGGGATAACTCCTTGGGTAGCAAATCAACCGCCACCGACTACTTCAATGATGTTATCTTAGCTAACTTAGATAGTCCTCTGGTAATAGCTGTTGATGAACTCAATCAGCTTTTTGCCTACCCCGACATTGCTCATGAATTTCTCCAACTTCTGCGAACTTGGTCTGAGCAAGCTAAGGCAAGGGTAGCAGAAAGGAATCCTTGGCACAAACTCCGACTGGTGACAGTTTATTCTACGGAAATTATGATGCCTCCCTTAGTTAATCCCTCCCTGTTGAATACTGGGTTAGTCATCAATTTACCTGAATTTACGCCAGATCAAGTGCAGGATCTAGCACAGCGCTACGAACAAGAAATAACTGAACAACAAATCCAGGAACTAATTACTCTTCTAGGCGCACATCCCTATCGTTTGCAGTTAGCATTTTATTACCTACAGCAACAGACAATAACTCTGGAAGAACTTTTAGAAAATTCTGGTAGTGCGACTGCTCTTTATGCAGAACATTTACAACAACAATGGTGGAACCTGCAACGCTACGATGAATTATTGCCTATTTTTACTGAAATTGTGAACAACCCCAAACCCATAGAAATAAAACTATCCTCTGGTTATCAGTTGCAAAAGATGGGGTTGGTTCACTTAGAAGGCGATCCGTCTCGGAAGCGGGCAAGTCTGTGTTGTGAGTTATTTCGTCCGTTTTTTATGGGAGTTTTGAATTGATTGTTATTTGGACTGGGGTGCGTTACATTTCATTTTGATGTCGCGCAGCGTTTCATGTCGGCGACAGCAAAACTTGTAGTAGACTGGTTTCATCTTAAATGTTGCAATAGAAAACTCTCTAGAGATTGCTTCACTGTCGTTCGCAATGACAATTCTAACGCACAGTTTTAGATCAAACGGTCTACTACAAATTTTGTTTAAAAAACGGCTGTTTTATCCATTGTATTTTAAAATAAAATTGGATTATTAGAAGTAATACAAAAATGAAAAAAATCAACCTGAATTTTAGTGGATTTCAGCGTTTTTGGGCAGTGGCAAAATCTTACTGGTGGGAGTCAGAAGAAAAATGGAAAGCCATTGGTTTACTCTTATTACTCATCTTTTTATTAATTTTCCATGCCCAAATGAATGTTCTGCAAAATTCACAAAGAGGAGAATTTGTCTCGGCATTGGCAAATCAAGATGCGGGTAGATTTTGGCAGGCTATCCTGATGTATCTTGGAGCTGTTTTGATATTTATGCTAATTCAAGCTTATAGTCACTATTTAGAAGATAAAGTTCGTTGGTTTTGGAGAGGTTGGTTAACGAATTTTTATCTACAAAAATACATGAAAAATCAAAAGTTTTATCAGCTAGGCTCTTGGACAGGAAAAATAGATAATCCGGATCAGCGTATTTCTGAAGATATTGAAAATTTTTGCCACATGGCCTTGATTTTGTTTATGCACTTTAGCAAAGCTTTTTTTAATATCTTTGCTTTTGGAATTGTTCTGTGGTCAATTTCTCACAACCTTGTGATTTTATTAATTGTATATGCTTCTGTAGGAACGTTAATAACAACAGTTGGATTTGGTAGTATTTTAATTCCTCTGAAAGCAGAGCAACTAAAACGAGAAGCTAACTTCAGATTTGGTTTAGTGCGAATTCGGGAAAATGCTGAATCTATAGCTTTTTACAGAGGTGCAATTCGTGAGTTAAATAATCTCAAGCAAATATTCAATAGAGTTTTAAGTAATTACAATAAAATTATTGCTTGGGAGAGAAACTTAGAGATTTTTAGCAATGGATATCAGGCAATTACTTGGGTATTACCTGCTTTAATTCTCGGGCCAAGAATTTTAGCTGGTGATACTGAGGTAGGTGTCTTGACAGAAGCGGGAGGTGCTTTCATTAATGTGTTTAACTCTCTAATTGTTCTGATCAGACAGTTTGAGCGAATGACTAATTTTGTCGCAGCGATCGAACGTTTGGAGAGTTTTGAAAAAGTTTTAGACGAACCACAAACATTACCAACAGAGGAAAATCAGACAATTGATGTTGTTGAAGATGTACGTTTACATTTGGAAAATCTGACTTTGCAAACTCCTAACTACCAACGAACTTTAGTTAAAGATGTATCTGTAGAGGTGAAACCAGGAGAAGGAATGCTCATTGCTGGAGCAAGTGGTGGCGGTAAAAGTTCTATTTTACGAGCGATCGCCAGTTTATGGAATTCAGGAAGTGGGAAAATTTACCGACCAAAATTAGACGAAATTCTGTTTTTACCCCAACGCCCTTATCTGATTTTGGGTTCCCTGCGCGATCAATTGCTCTATCCACGAACTGACCTAAATATTTCTGATACCGAAATTTATCAAGTGTTAGAAGAAGTTAATTTACCAGACTTAGCTGAAAGATTTGGAGGTTTAGATGCAGTTGAAGATTGGGAGCGTGTTTTTTCTATGGGAGAACAACAGCGGGTTGCTTTTGCCCGTTTGTTACTGACTCAACCTCGTTATGCAATTTTAGATGAAGCGACTAGCGCTCTGGATGTGAAAAATGAACAAAATCTCTACAAACATTTGCAAAGTTTGTCAACTACTTATATTAGTGTGGGGCACCGCCCGACTTTGTTGCAATATCACCAACAAGTTTTAGAAGTGGTTGGCGATGAAACTTGGCGAGTAAGTGCTGCCCAAGATTACAAATTTTTAGCAAGTGGTTAATTTCTTGGTAGATGACTCAGAGCGATCGCTCTTTGAGAAAATTCCAGAACGTATAACTTAGTAGTGCCGTGTCAAGCTTGAAAATGTGGATTAAAAACCTAACCCCCCAACCCCCTTCCCTGCAAGGGAAGGGGGAGATTTATCCCCTCTCAAAAGCAGCAGAGGGGTTAGGGGAGAGGTCTTCGCTTGTTGCTCGCTCCTAACACACCATTTCAAGCTTGACGCGCTAGTGGACTGTTTCACCTAAAACTGTGCATTAGATTTGTCGTTGCGAACGACAGTGAAGCAATCTCCAGGCACTTTTCTATTGCACCATTTAAGATGAAACAATCCACTACTGGACTATTTGGTGATAATATGCAATATATTGACATACTCCCGACGTTGCGCGCTCTGCGACAAAGCGGGATTATTCGGTCTGGGAAACCCGGACCGCTGTTTTGACAGAGGTGATGTCCTCCCCCTGTGTTTATAACAACAAATATTTATAGTAGTGACAATATTTGTAATTGTCAATAGCTATAGATAAAATCAGGACTAACCACACAGACAACGCCCGGCTTTCATCCCGATGCTCCCTTTCAGGAGATCGCGGGACTTCCCGCCGGGGATTTAACTGCTGTATATAATATCCAACTATGCAAACTACTGACTTTCTCTCTCAGCTAAATTTATCTCAACGTCAAGCAGTACAACATTTTTGCGGACCAATGTTGGTTGTGGCGGGTGCTGGATCTGGCAAAACTAGGGCGTTGACTTATCGTGTGGCCAATCTAATACGTCATCATCGGGTACATCCGGAAAATATTCTGGCAGTGACGTTTACAAATAAAGCTGCACGGGAAATGAAAGACCGCATTGAGAAACTGTTTGCCCAACAACAGGCGGAAGCAAAATATGCTAAACCCTTTTCAGCTTTGACACCGGAAGAACAAACAAGGTTGCGATCGCAAGTCTACAAAAATATTACGAAGCATTTATGGATGGGGACTTTTCATAGTCTTTGCGCTCGTATTCTGCGGTTTGATATTAACAAATACCAAGACGAAAAAAAGCGTCGTTGGGATAAAAATTTTTCTATTTTTGATGAAAGTGATGCTCAAAGTTTGATTAAGCAAATTGTTACTAAACAGCTAAATTTAGATGATAAAAAATTTGAGCCACGTTCTATGAGATATGCTATTAGTAATGCTAAAAACCAAGGAATGTCACCTCAAGAATTTCAAAAAGCACAGCCAGATTATCGGGGGAGGGTAATTGCTGAAGTCTATGGAATTTATCAAGATAATTTGGCTGCAAATAATGCTCTTGATTTTGACGATCTAATCAGAATACCTGTAGAATTATTTCGGCAAAATGAGCAAGTATTGGCTTATTGGCATCAAAGTTTTAATCATATTTTAGTGGATGAATATCAAGATACTAATCGGACTCAATACAATTTTATTAGATATTTAGCTACTAATGGTGAAGAGCCTAGATACTTTAATAACTGGCAAAATCGTTCTGTTTTTGTGGTGGGAGATGTAGACCAATCTATTTATTCTTTCCGCATGGCAGATTATACAATTTTGCTGGATTTTCAGAATGATTTTGGTGATGGTTTGCCTGATGAAGATACCCGGACAATGATTAAGTTGGAGGAAAATTATCGGTCGCGGGAAAATATTCTGGAAGTGGCGAATAAATTGATTGAAAATAATACTCAACGTATTGATAAAATTCTCAAACCAACTAGAGGTTTAGGAGAAGAAATTTATTGTTATGAAGCTGAAAGTGAGCGAGAAGAAGCCGAGTTTATTTGTAGTAAAATTGAGGAAATTACAGACCAAAACCCAGAATTAGATTTAGGTAGTTTTGCTGTGCTTTATCGGACTAATTCTCAGTCACGCCCTATTGAAGAAAAGTTGATTCATTATGATATTAAATATGTGATAATTGGGGGATTGAGATTTTATGATCGGAAAGAAATTAAGGATGCTTTGGCTTATTTGCGGGTAATTGCTAATCCTGCTGATACTGTTAGTTTAATCAGAATTATTAATACTCCGAGAAGAGGTATTGGTAAGACAACTATTGATAGTTTATTAAATGCTAGTTCTCAGATGGCAATACCTTTGTGGGAAATTATTAACGACCCAACTTCAGTTAATGCTTTGGCAGGTCGTTCATCAAAAGCTGTGAATAAATTTGCTGAGATAATTCAACATTGGCAAGATGAGGTAGAAAATTTGACTGCTATGGAAATGGTTGAAGGAATTTTAGAGGATTCTGGTTATATTCAAGACTTGAAAAAACAGGGTACGGAAGATGCAGATAATAGACTAGAAAATTTAGGAGAATTATGTAGTGCTGTTGCTCAGTTTCAAGAGGATAATGAAGATACAAGTTTAGGGGGTTTTTTGGCAAATGCTTCTTTGGCTTCCGATCTAGATAACCTCCAAGATGGACAGGAAGCTGTATCATTAATGACGTTACATTCGGCTAAAGGTTTAGAATTTCCGGTGGTATTTATGGTGGGTTTAGAACAGGGTTTGTTACCTCATTTTCGGAGTATAGATGACCCTTTATCTTTAGAAGAAGAAAGGCGACTTTGTTATGTAGGAATTACCAGGGCGCAAGAACAATTATTTCTTTCTTATGCCACTGAAAGACGACAACTTTGGGGAGCGCGAGATGCCACAGTTCCATCTCAATTTTTGGGTGAGTTACCGGAAGATCTGGTAAATACTAACGCTATGAAAAAAGTAATCTATCGCTCAAAACGTCAGAGTCAAAAGACTAAAAATAATCCTGTGAAAAAAGCGCTAAATAATCAAACAGAAGGTTGGCAAGTAGGAGATAAAATTATGCACGAAAATTTTGGTGTGGGGTTAGTAACAAATATTTTTGGTGAAGGAAGGAAGATAAGTTTAGGTATCAAATTTGGTAAGAGTAAAAAAATTATCGATCCTAAAACTGCACCGATGGAAAAGTTGAATTGAAATAGTTTAAGCATTTAGCCATCAGCCATTAGATATCAGCCATTAACTTATTCTTTTTAAAGGAAAAATTAAAGTTGAAAGATTCAGGAAAAATTTAAACTTACTTTCAGCATTTTTGCTAATCTTTCTTATTAGTTACTTGGTGTAGTATTATGACTAAGGAAAAGTTGTTTTTGGCTATCGCTGACATGAAAAGCTGCGCGACATGAATGAGTAGCATTCCGCAGGAAAGGATAATATCTGAATGTTTACGAAATAATGAACTAATAATGAGCTGGCTAGTGCCGCTACGCGGAAGTTAAAAGTCCAAAGTATTGTTTAGTAAGGCTTTTAGGATTTTGTAACTGGTCAGTTATTTCCGCCATCCTCCACTAGGGTGAGTAAATAATATTCAATAAAAATTTCTCTATAAATAGGAGCAAAAAAACTCCCATGAAAGAAAGCATTAAACTTTTCTGGATATGACCAAACAAATAAATCAAAAACTAATAATTTTTATCGCATTTCTACTATTATCATTTTTCCTCAGATTCTGGACTTTATTTGTATCTGTATTAGACAAAGACGAAAGTATCTATATTTTAGCAGCAGATAGTCTATTAAATAGCAACCTCCCTTATATAGAAATTTGGGACAACAAACCTCCAGGCATTTTTATCTTATTTTCCCTGACAATGCTAATTTTAGGAAATTCTATAGTATCTATCAGAATCCTATCTATTATTACTACAACTTTTAGCAGTTATTTTTTATATAGAATTGGTGCAACTCTCGACGCAAAGCATGGATATAAAATTGGATTATTGGCAGGAAGTTTATATGCTATTTTTTCTCTACATAATGACGGTGCGGCTGCCAATGCAGAAATTTTATTCGCTCCTTTCGTTACAGGGGCATTTTTATTGTTGTTTCAGGATAGGAAATTATCAAATATTAAAGTATTTCTGATAGGTCTAATTTTAGGGATTGGGATGCAAATAAAATATTTGGTAATTATGGATGTTTTGGGATTAGTTTTATTGGGGAGTTGGTTTAAGAAGGAAGAAGGAAGAAGGAAGAAGGAAGGAGGAAGGAGGAAGAAGGAAGGAGGAAGAAGGAAGGAGGAAGAAGGAAAATCTGTAAATAATTTTCAGGGATTAATAAAAGAAAGATTTTCATTTTCCTTGTTTAGGTTTTATCTGATTTTAGGTGCAGGCTTAATTTTACCCGCAGTTATTATCGGAGTAATTTATCAATTTTCTGGATATTTTGACGAATATATTTATGCGACTCTCATAGCTAATAGTAAGTATGTGGGGATGTTGAATTTTTCCTGGTCTGACCTTTTGAGTAGACTTAGAAAACAGGTATTGGGAAATATTTTATTGTGGTTATGTTTGTTCTGGAGTCCGATTTATTTATTTGTATTTGCTAGGGGTAAGTTTAAACACGAACGCAATCTTATTTATTTATTTTTGTGGTTTTCCTGTGCTTTTTTGGCAGTTTTGTTATCTAAGCGATTTTATAATCATTACTTTTTACAGTTATTACCACCTTTATGTTTGATTAGTGGATATGTGATTATTAAGTCTGCTTATTTGCCTGAAAAAAAATCAGTAGAGCAACATAGCGATGGGAAAGCAAGGGAACTGAAAAAAACAAGTGGTAAAAGTAAAATCCCTACTTTGATAATTTCCCAAAAATTCCATGAAATTATGCGCACATCCCGGTCAAAAATCTCTGTATTGCCTTCCCTTCCCAATATAATTCTGTTCTTAATTTTAATATATCCTTTTGCTCAAGCTGGCTATAATAAGTTAAGTAAAAATTGGGAATTTATCTATTATCGATATATCCAAAAAATAGATACATGGGATGACCGTGAAGCTTTGATTGCTAAATATTTGAGACAGAGAATTAAATCAACAGATTATATATATGTAGTCAACTATGAACCGATAATTTATTACTTAGTCCCCACAAAAATTCCGACAAAATATGCTTTCCCTAGTCATTTAACAGCCATGTCTCAGATTTTGCCTACTAATCCTCTGCAAGAATTAGATAAAATTATGGCAAAAAATCCCAGTTATATTTTATTGGCGGAAAAAGATAATATTAGTCCTGAATATAGAAATGCTCTGAACCAATATTTAGAAGCAAATTACTTTCTAGAAACCACAATTCAAAATGTGAGATTATATCGACATTATGGCAATAGGAGTAGGGAGATGGGGAGATGGGGAGATGGGGAGATAGTGAAATTGAAGTAATTATAGAATTATAAACACATATCATAGAATCCGATTTTATGTGTAATTAGGTGGATTTGATATAACTTGATAATATAGATAATTAAATTATTATTTATAGCAATTCCCATAGTTATGAGGTACATTTACGATCCCCCTAAATCCCCCTTAAAAAGGGGGAGCCTTCAAAGTCCCCCTTTTTAAGGGGGGGAGCTAAAACTATACTTCATAGATTAAAGAATCGCTATAACCAACAACTTCTTAAATAGAAATAGGCGATCGCTAATTTTGTCAAGTAATAAGAAAAGTTAAAAATTCTAGTCAAAATACCAGCGATCGTGATAAATAAAAACGTAAGCATTCTGCACGAAATGCTTACAAAACTATTAACAAAGTATTGTGGTGAAAAAATATTATGTTAAACTAAACTACTGATAGCCTGAAATGTATGATCGACTAAAGTTTTCAGTTAATACAATAAACTTGTGACTGTCTTGAGTGCGTCTTACATTCTGGAGGGGCTGTGTGCAGAATTACTTCCGCA
Source organism: Dapis purpurea BLCC-M126 (assembly GCF_050015975.1). Taxonomy (NCBI): domain Bacteria; kingdom Bacillati; phylum Cyanobacteriota; class Cyanophyceae; order Oscillatoriales; family Microcoleaceae; genus Dapis; species Dapis purpurea. Next base: position 79,141 of record NZ_JBNHER010000065.1, read on the forward strand.
CTTTATACGCCCCGTAGGAGACCTCAGAATTACGCACTCGCTTTTAACTTTTGTGAAACGGTATTATGACTACAGATCCAGAAAAATATATTCTTGCTCTTGACTTAGGTACAACAGGCAACCGAGCAATATTATTCAACTCTCAAGGCGCTAGTGTCGGTCAAGCTTACAAAGAACTTACCCAATATTATCCATATCCGGGTTGGTTAGAACATGATGCTGAAGAAATTTGGGAAGACACTTATACAATTATAGAGCAAGTTTTCCGAGATACTGGTATTTCCGCCTCAAAGGTAGAAGCGATCGGTTTAACAGTACAACGAGAAACCTGTCTCCTCTGGGATAAAACCACAGGTAAACCTCTTCACAAAGCCATAGTTTGGCAAGATCGTCGTACTGCATCCTTATGTCTAGAATTAGCAGCAAAAGGTCAAGCAGAAAAAATTCATCAGCGCACCGGATTAATTTTAGATGCTTATTTCTCAGCTACTAAACTATCTTGGTTGCTAGACTGGATGCAGCGAGAAAAACTCAATATTGACCTCAAAAATATCTTAGCAGGTACTATCGATACTTGGATTTTGTGGAAACTAACTGGTGGAAAAGTTCACGCCACCGATCATAGTAACGCCAGTCGTACAATGTTAATGAATATCGAATCTCTAGACTGGGATCGGGAATTATTAGACCTATTTCAAATACCTAGAGAAATTATGCCAGAAATTAAACCCAGTTTTGGCATATTTGGCAATACTAAAGCAGATTTATTTGGAGTTTCAATTCCTATCGCTACAGTTTTAGGAGACCAACAGGCAGCATTATTTGCTCATGGTTGCAACTTACCAGGAATGTCAAAATGCACCTACGGTACAGGTAGCTTTTTGATTGCAAATACTGGAGATAGTCTGACTAAATCTCAAAATCAACTTTTATCAACTATAGCTTGGAGTCAGGAAGCAAACGGTAAACTTAAAGCAAATTACGCTCTCGAAGGAGCAATGTTTACCACAGGAGCTTGTCTTCAGTGGTTGCGCGACGGGATGAAACTTATTGACTCCGCAGCAGAGACCGAACTTTTGGCGCTACAAGTAAAAGATACTAACGGTGTTTATTTTGTACCTGCTTTAAGTGGTCTTGGTGCACCCCACTGGGATATGAATGCTCGCGGTGCTTTTCTGGGAATTACTGGGGGTGTGAAGCGAGAAAATATGGTTAGGGCAGTTTTGGAAGCGATCGCTTTTCAGGTAAAAGAGGTTGTAGATGCTATGAATAAGGATAGCGAGTTTTCCATAGCAAAGCTTAAGGTTGATGGTGGAGTTTCTCAAAATAATTTTTTGATGCAATTTCAGGCAGATTTATTGGGTATTCCAGTTGAGTGCCCTGCTTTTATTGATGCTACAGCTCAAGGTGCTGCTTTTGCTGCTGGTTTGACAGTAGGTTTGTGGGATGATTATCAGAAATTGGTGAGTAATAGTCAAGTCGAGCAGGTATTTAATCCTAGTGAAAATGTTGAATCAGCTCAGGAGAGTTTCGTCGTTTGGCAAAAAGCTGTTAGTAGAGCAAAGAATTGGATTGAATAATTTAGTAATTTTTTGCTCTCTGATTTTTGGTGTCATTTTTTTTGTGTCATTGCGCCGTGGCAATTCCAAAGTTAAAAGTAATCTCTGACTGAATTTTCGCTGCCCCAATGCTCTGCCAATAGGATTTACCAATGTCCGCGCTCTAAATATGTTGCTATATCAGCGAGGTCATGTTAGGTTGAATACTTAGAAATAGTTATATAGCACTAAGTTAATTAGTTAGGATTTTTATAAATGCTTAAACCTAGTCAGAGATTACTTCTAACTTCTGACTTGCGCGTAGCGCTATAATGCTTCCTTAAGCGGCTAAAATATGTATAAATCATCCAAATGTAATTTTGTAATTTTATTGATTTATAAAGGAGTTTCGACTTAGTTAAGAATTTGCGCAATTTAGCGATATAATACCCTAGTGCCGCTACGCGGAAGTCAGAAGTCAGAAGTCAGAAGTTAGAAGTATTGATTAGTAACACTTTTAGGATTTTGTAACTGGTCAGTTATTTCCGCCATTCTCCACTAGTTTTCTTTACATATTTGTAACGAGTTTCTGATGTTTATTGACAAAAACTTAAATATAAGTATAGACTGATAAGATGCGGTTGGCTTAACCGTCAATGCCTGTGGATGAGTAACCGCCGACGGCCTTAGGGACGTTAGCATTTTTGTTATACAACGTCCGTACAGCAGGAAGTAAACATCAAGAAGTGACGTTATGTGACGCTTTGTATCAGTTTTATGAAGCAGAATAGTAGTATGAGTCCTGAAAATTCCATCAGAAGAATTGTAGCAGTTGGAGGAGGGGGTAGTTCATCTGCAACTCTTGCTCCTAAACAGTCTGGTCAAGTTGTTAATAAGCCATATCCCAACTACAAAGTCATTGTTCTGAATGACGATGTAAATACATTTAAGCACGTCGCTGAATGCCTACAAAAATATATTCCTGGCATGACAAGCGATCTTGCTTGGGAACTAACTCACCAGGTTCATAACGAAGGTCAAGCGATCGTCTGGGTTGGACCTCTAGAACAAGCAGAATTGTACCATCAGCAGTTGAGTCGGGCTGGCTTAACAATGGCCCCTTTGGAAAAAGCTTGAAGAAGTTTGTAGCTTTTAGATTAAATCTTATTGGGGATTAAACCTTAAGCAATTGTAGACACTTTCATTTGGTAAAGACCTTGGGGTGTTAAAATCAATTACTCCGAATAGTGTTGTTGAAAAATCTGTTAGGAATTATGTGGTTATAACTTAGCCACGCAAAACCTGGTTGCTAGGAGAAATCGTTGGTTTTAACAATAGATATCTAGGAAAAAACCAGGTTTTTAGGTTGCCGTGCGTAAGTCATGTAAATAAGTAGGCGTTGGAAATTAACGGGGTGATTTAGTTTGTATCCCATTTGCCATTACTGGCGAGGATACTGTCGCTCTTCTCAAATATAATCACAACAAAAATTTAACTTTTAACTTTTGACTTCTAACTTCAGCTATAGTAGCTGTATCTCAGTGCCCGCGCAGTATAGATTTTGGGGCAAACACAGGATAATTGCCAGGATAATTGCCCCCTATATCATCTCAATTGTACAACGCCTAAATACCTATTGATGAATTGCAACTTTTCTATTATTAATTGCCTGTACTGGACGGGCATTAAATTGAGAAATTTCTATAAATTGGTCTACTAATAATTGCAGAAAATTTGCTCAATAAAAATCTTAATAATCACAGAGGAACGACGAGTCCATAAATAAATCTAACCAATAAATCCTGAAAAGATTCATGGTCTGATTGATGCCAATATGTCTCAACTAAATCTTCTTCAGCTTTTCCTTTAGGTTCGATTTTTGCTCTTTTTTTTAAATTCTTCTTCTTTGGTTTTATCTGCTTAGACTTTTTTGGCTCAGTCTGGATGAGAGTATACTTTGTATCAGTATATCTTGGGTAAGTATGAATGAGAGTATACTTTTTATCAGTATAGGTAATAGTAGACATGGAAGCACCTCCTTTTCAGGAATAAAATTCTTTCTCTGTTGTCATGGTGAGAAGAGAAATTTATTTGTATATACCTCGCGCTATCTTCTTATTTACTTATTTTTGATTAAGGGTTTTCTGCTAGGTATCAAAACTCTTTTCTCATTATTATTTAGAATAGCATATAAGTTAAGATATACTTATAAATTTGTAACATTATGATAACTTTCCAAAACCTGATAGCTAATATCATGTCTGCTGAATTAGTGATAAAACTCCGTTCCACTTACGCGAATAAAAAACTTTCTTCTCCTACCTGCTTATACCTTCTTTATTTCCTCTCCTGACTATAGTAAGGGCAATTCATAAGTTCCCCCTACTGACTTCTCCCTAATTATTTCTAGCTGTTCAACCGGACATAATATAACTGAATAATTAAAATCTAAAATTCCTTGGCAACTGTTATCAAAACAGATAAAATTCAGTATGATTGTCTCTCAAAAATTAACATGACGTATCGTAATCCCACTCCTACTGTTGATACTATTATTGAATTAATCAACAAACCAGGACGACCTATTGTACTAATCGAACGGCAAAACGAACCTTTTGGTTGGGCAATTCCTGGTGGGTTTGTTGACTATGGAGAATCTGTAGAAACTGCAGCACGACGAGAGGCAAAAGAGGAGACGAGTTTAGAGGTTGAATTAATCGAACTATTTTATGTTTATTCTGACCCCAAGCGCGATCCCCGTCAGCATACTATGAGTGTCGTATTTATTGCCACTGCGACTGGGGAACCGAAAGCAGCAGATGATGCAAAAAATTTAGCTGTGTTTGAACCTTGGCAAATTCCTAAAAACCTCTGTTTTGACCACGACCGCATTATTCAAGATTATTTGCGGTATCGTCATTATGGCATTAGACCACACGTTAGTTAATAATTGGAATGTTGAGGGAGAATTCCAGCACAAATATATAGTTCCTTAATGGATAATGGATAATTGATAATTACCTCTGGCTAAAACCGTAATGGAATTGAATATAAGGAAATATCCTAGCACTTTTCTCTTGGTCGATTGGATATGGCGAGGAAACCTCGCCATCCCTCGACCGCTTTTTCCCGTTGAAAGGGTAGGCTAATAAAGCTGAATTATTTAATTAATAATATTAATTATTAATTATTAATTTTTCGGCAAAGTATTCTGATATTTTTCTATCTCCCCAACAGTTTAAATCCTATTAAACAATTCCCCCACTTGTTTTAAATCTACGTTTCCACCACTAATAATTACTCCTACTCTGACACCTGAAACTTTAACAATACCTTCTAATAAAGCTGTTGCTGCTAAAGCTCCAGTCGGTTCTATTACTAACTTCATTCTCTCCCACATAAAATACATTGTTCTTAAAATTGCTGACTCTGAAACTGTCACCATATCATCAACATAATTCAAAATTAATGGCAAATTTAACTTGCCTAAATAGGGCGTTCTCGCACCATCGGCAATAGTATTAGGATTATGTACGCTTTGTAGAGTTTTAGAATAAAAAGACCGAGTGGCATCATCCGCATTTTTCGGTTCAACTCCCACAACTCGACAGTTTTTTAATAGATTCTTAGTGGCGATCGCACAGCCAGAAAGTAAACCTCCGCCACCACAACATACTAATAGTAAATCCAAATTTCCTACTTCTTCAATCAATTCTAAAGCTGCCGTACCTTGTCCGGCAATAATATCAGGATGGTCATAAGGCGGAATAATTGTAGAACCTCTTTTTTCGGCAATTTCTTCAGCTAATTTTTCTCTAGTTGTTTGATTTATATCATAGAAAATTATCTCAGCTCCATAACCACGAGTAGCAGATTTTTTAACTTCTGGAGCATTGTTTGGCATCACAATAGTTGTGGGAATATTTAACAATTTGCCTGCTAGGGCGATCGCCTGAGCATGGTTTCCAGAGGAATAGGTTAATACACCCGATTGTTTTTGAGTTTCTGATAGTTGAGATAGAGCATTGTAAGCTCCTCTAAACTTAAATGAACCTGTACGTTGAAAATTTTCACACTTGAAAAATACTTCACATTTAGTTAGTTGATTTACAGTTGCTGAAGTTATTACAGGTGTGCGGTGAGCTATGGAATATAAATGATTAGCTGCTGCTGCAATTTGATTGTAATTAACTGCAAAATTATTGGTGGATTTTGAATTATAAATAGACATATTTAAAATAACAAATAATAAGGAATTTTGAGATTGGGTTTTAGCTTCCAGGAAGTAGTTACATAGGAAAACTCAACAAAGTTTCTGATACTAAGTTAATTAACTAATTGAAGGAATATGAAAAAATACAGCAGTAATTTGTTACTGGAATAGAGAAGATAGGGAAACAAAAAAATCTCCGATCTATAGTCAATTAACTTGCCATTATCTAGAAAAAACTCAATTTATCCACATTTTATACCAAACAAGTTAATCATAATTTGAAATAACTTGCTCTTAGTAATGTGAGATTTTCGAGTATTTGGATAAATATTGAATACAAGAAGTAGGGTGGGAAATTTTTACTTGACTTAGGCTCAGTTTCAATCAATGAGTATTTGCCTATCTTACAAAGACTACCAAGAAAAAACTCAGTTAATCCACACCCCATAGCCATCCAGTTAATCATAATTTGAAATAACTTTTTATTAGTAACTTAGAGTTTTATTCTTCAACCAAATCTACACTATTCATACTATTTTTGATCTCCCAAACATTGAACTCTTTGTTGAGAGAAAATTGGTCTTGGCTGAAATGATTCTAAACCACGACCATCATAAATAGTTGCTCCATCTGGCATTTTTGCTCCTTCTAATATTACTCCTTCTGTTAAAGCACCCTCGAAAATAGCTCCACTTAAATCAGTCTTGCTCAGGTCAGCACCTCTGAGGTCAACTCCACGGAGATTAGCATCTACTAAATTAGACCATTGGAGGTTAGTATTTTGTAGATTAGCATCAGCTAAATCAGCACAGGTAAAGTAAGAAGCACTAAAATTACTGTTACTTAAGTCGGCATTTTTTAAGTTAGTTTGCCTGAGTTTTGCACCTCGTCGTCTGATATTACTAAGGTCAGCTCCACTAAGGTCGCATCCTTGACAAACTGCTGATGGGTTATCTAAAAATTGTCGGAGTTCATCAATGTTTTCTGCGAGGATAGGTGTTGCTAATCCGCCAATTATTAATAGGGTAATGGTGGTAATTTTTTTCAGTTTCATGGTGGTTAATTTTTATTCAGGTTGACATCTATATATTATATAGCAGTGTTATTAATTATCGGCATAATATTTTTGGGAAAGTTAATCATTTTCTAGAAAGATAATTAGGTAGAAATATAACAATTCTCAACAGGTTATAAAATTTGACCGTAGGAGTATGACACACCTAAAATGTTGGAATAGTAGGGGCGGGTTCTAGTTTAAATTCACGAGCTTAACTATCAGATGAAATAAACCCGTCCCAAAATCTAACCGATCAAATAACTTGTATCATTCCCGTAGTGGTTTGGTCTCCAAACCCCCTACAATTTTTGTTTCACGAGTTATTTCTTATGGCTATATATTTGCTTGATAAATTGTTGAATACCTATAGTGGTAAAATTAGAAAAAGTTAATCAAGAAGTAAATTATGGATCCTAAAGAACTCCTAGAAAAATATGAAGCTGGTGAAAGAAATTTCAGTAAAAAACAATTGATGGGTATAGACCTTGAGGGAGAAAATTTAACAGGTATAGGTTTCGTTGCAGCAGATTTATCAAAGGCAGATTTAAGTCAAACAAATCTTACAGAGGCTAACTTAGAAGGTTCAAATCTATTGGGAGCAGACTTAAGTCAAGCAAATTTTTCTAAGGCAAATATTGTGCGAGCAAATCTATTATAAGCAGAGTTGAATCAGATAAATTTAAGCTATGCTGAGGTTCGACAAACAAACTTAAGCCATTCATATTTAAAAAATGCCAACCTAGTCGGTGTAAAATGTACAGGATCAAATTTTAGTAGAGCAGAACTTCAAGAAGCAGACTTGAGTAAAGGAAATTTTAAAGATGCTAATTTTATTCTCGCTAAATTAGATAATGCTAATTTGAGAAAGTCAGACCTAAGTAATGCTAATTTTAATCTAGCTTCTCTCAAAGGAGCTAATTTAGAAAGAGGAAACTTACAAGGAGCTAATTTAATAGGGGCAGATTTAGAAGGAGCTAATCTTAGTAAAGCCAATTTATCTGGTGCTAAAACTTATCGATGGAAGATAAAAGATGCAGACTTTACTGATACTATAATGCCTGACAGTAGAAAATTTACTAAAGCTGAAATACCCAGCGATAATCAACCAACAAAAGAAACAACAAATCAAAATATGACAACCCGTAAAATAATCAAAACTGACAAAGCACCAGATCCAGTTGGCCCATACAATCAAGCGATCGCCACAACTGGCCAAATGCTCTTTGTCTCTGGTCAAATAGCGATCGACACTAGAATTAATCAAATAGTCTATACCGAGGACGTAAGTAAACAGACAGAACAAGTCATGGCAAACCTCGAAGCCATCCTCACTGAAGCAGGAGCCACTTGGTCAAATGTCGTCAAAACCACAGTCTTCCTGAAAAACATGGACGACTTCGCTACAGTCAATAATGTCTATGGCAAATACTTCGACCCGGAAAATGCACCCGCTCGTGCTTGTGTAGAAGTAGCACGTTTACCCAAAGACGTACTTGTAGAAATTGACTGTATTGCTGTAATATAAAAAGTTTTAGCTTAGGCAGGAAGGGTGAATAAAGCATCCTCCTGACCAAAAAATAAAGTCTCAAGCCTCCTCTGTTAAAGGAATGAAAAAGCGGTCGTTTGCGGAGCATGACCTTAGGATGAGATGGCGAGGTCTTCCGCTCTTTCAGAGCCACTGCCTCCTGCCTCCTCCGGAGGAGCTGCGCTAACAGAGGAGCTGCCTTTTCATGTCGCGTAGCGAAACGTTAACGCCATATCTAATCGACCAAGAAAAAATCAACTTCAGTATTTCAAGACTCTAGTGCAGGATGACGGAAATAAGTGACCAGTAACAAAATACTCAAAGCCTTACCAATCAAAACTTCTGAATTCTGAATTCTGAATTCTGACTTCCGCGTAGCGGTACTAGCTTAAGTTGGAGGTACTGATAACTGAAAAGTCATACTTGTAGAAATTGACTGCATTGCTATACAATAGAAAGTTTTAGCTTAAGTGGAAAAAGTAAATAATATCATATCCGTATACTCCGTAAACCTGAATCGCCCCTACTAGGTTTTGGTTGTGACGTGAGGTGATATATCAGCAAAAGTGCTGTGAAGTTTTCCTTCTTGATTAAAACTTCTAAGTTCTGATTTCTGACTTCAGCTATATTTTCCGGATATTATCTATACAAGTGTGACTGAGAATCTTAAAATCTCAAATTTAGCTACTTAAGTTATGCCCAAAGTAACAAATTATTTTTTTTCGGCTAATTTTTGACATTAAGATATGTATATGTTAAAATTAAGGATGCTGCGTTTAATCTTATTGTAGTAATCTCCTTAAAATTAGAAATACAGAGATATTGAACTGGAGAAAAATCTACATAATAGTTGGGCAGAATTTTTATCGAAAGCATCTACTAGATCATCCAACAAATATTTCATACCTTCTTGACATATTAAACTTGTCGAATATATATAAGTAAATTTAAAATTATAGGTTTTCTCAATCCAGTTAATTTGTCCCTTATGTGGTTTTGAGTTTCCACAATAATCAGATTTAGTTATTCAAAAATTCGATAAAAATCAAGATAATTATTTATGAATGAATACATAGTTAACCTTAAATCAATTTCTTTGCATAGTATCATAAGATATTGAAATTATGAAGGATAAAGATAAGACTAAAGATGAACTAATTCAAGAGTTAAGAGCACTTCGTAAAACTGTTAGTGAACTTGAAGAAGCTAATTCAAATTGCAACTTAACGGGACAAGAGTTAAATAATATAATTGAAGAGCGCACTGCAGCACTAAAAGAATCAAACGATCAGTTAATAGAAGAAATTGTTGAACACCAACAAGCGTTAAAAGATTTGAACATAGCTAAAGAACAGTTACAAGCAGTTTTGGCAGCAGTTCCCGGTACAGTATCTTGGATTAGTTCAGATTTACGCTATATAGAAGTTAATCAGCAGTTAGCTGATATTTTTGGTATACCTACACAAGAATTTGTAGACCAAAATATTGGTTTTTTAGGGGCAAGTTCTGAGTTTAATGACTTTGTAAAAGAGTTTTTTGAGAGTTCCTACTTAGAAATAACTCGTGAAATTATATCAATAGTTCATGGTGAAACTCGAAATTATTTGGTAGTTGCAGAAAAGTATAATAAAAACCAAGCTGCTTTTGTCGTTGGTATAGATATTACTGAACGCAAACAAGCAGAAAAAAAATTAATAAAAGCCAAAGAACAATTAGAAACTGTATTAGAAGCAGTACCAGGTACAGTATCTTGGATTAGTTCAGACTTGAATTATATAGAAGTTAATCAGGAGTTAGCTGATATTTTTGGTATACCTAGACAAGAATTCCCTGGTAAAAATATTGGTTTTTTAGGAACAAGTTCTCAATTTTATGATTTTATTGAGAATTTTTTTGCTAGTAATGAACCAGAAATAATAGGTGAATTTGTATCACAAATTAATGGGGAAGATCGAAACTATTTGATTGTTGCAGAAAAGTATAATGAAAACAAAGCTGCTTTTGTTGTTGGTATAGATATTACGGAGCGCAAACAAGCAGAAAAAAATCTGTTAGTTAGTAAAGAAAAACTAGAAACAGTATTAGAAGGTGTTCCAGGAATGGTTTCATGGATTAATTCAGATTTAACATATATAGAAGTTAATCAAAAATTAGCTGATACGTTCAACCTTCCACGAGCCGAATTTGTCGGTAAAAATATTGGTTTTATAGACAATAATTCTAAATTTAACTCTTTGATCGAAGATTTTTTTGCTAGTCCTGACCACGAAATAACCTCTGAAATTACTTCAAAATACGACAATTTATATCGAAATTATTTAATAGTTGCCCGCAAATATAATCACAATCGAGCAGCATTTGTAGTTGGTATTGATATTACCGAACATAGACAAGCAGAGTTGGAACTTGGAGCAACTCAAGAACAGTTCAAAACTATTTTAGAAGCAGTACCAGGAATTGTATCTTGGGTGAGCTCAGATTTATGCTACTTAGGAGTTAATAAACGTTTAGCACAAACATACAATTTACCTCAAGAAGCCTTTGTTGGTCAAAATATTGGCTTTCTCAAAGCTAGTCAACAATTTAGTGAATTTATGCGACAATTCTTTGCCAGTCCTGCTCAGGATGACTATCGAGAAGTATCTGCTTACGTTAATGGTACTGCCCGAAATTATTTAATTGTCTCCAAAAAATATGCTCAAGGGTCTGCTGCTTTTGCGATAGGTATTGATATTAGTGACCGCAAGTATGCAGAAGCAGCAGTACGAGAAGCTGAAGAAAGATATCGTACTATCTTTGAAAATGCTGTTGAAGGAATTTTCCAGGCAACTCCAGATGGCTACTTTATAAGTGCTAATCCAGCATTAGCTCGAATTTATGGTTATGATTCTCCTGAAGAGGTGATTGCTAATGTCATCTGTTTACAACATCAACTTTACGGTAATTCTGAATACCGAGAGCAATTTATGCAAAAATTAAAGGAGCAGAGTGCTGTAGTTAACTATGAATCACAAATTTATCGTCGAGACGGCAGTCTAATTTGGATCTCTGAAAATGCTAAAGCTGTTTGGGATCAAGATGGTCAATTAATTCGTTATGAGGGAACTGTTGAAGATATTACACAACGAAAAGAAGCACAGGAAGCTTTACAAAGAGCTAATCAGCAGTTAGAAAGTAAGGTTGAGGAACGCACTAAAGCTTTAAGGGAATCAAATCGTTTGCTAATGACGGAAATTTCAGAACGTCATCGTATAGAAACTGCCTTACGAAAATCAGAAGCGGAACTGCGGGTGTTGTTTGAAGCAATGACGGATGTAATTACTGTCTTCGATGCCAAAGGTAGATATGTCAAAATCTTATCTACTAATTCGGAGGTATTATATACTCCTATCAATGAATTGATTGGCAAAAGTGTTTATGAGGTTTTGCCCCCTAAGCAAGCTAACCTATTTATGATTAATATTCAACGAGTGCTGAATACAAAAGAAACTGTAAATTTAGAATATAGTCTGCTCGTATCTAATAATCAAGAGAATGATCCTAAGAGTCAAGAGTATAATTCTGTATGGGGAATCTCATGTAAACTTCCTAACTACCAATCTAGCAGCTCACTTCCTCATCCCCATTCTCCTATTCCTAAACCTGATGAAATTTGGTTTGCTGCTAGCATTTCACCATTACCAGATAACTGTGTAATTTGGGTAGCGCGTAATATTACAGAACGCAAACGGGTGCTAGATGCGTTACAAAAAGCAGAGGAAAAATACCGTAGCATCTTTGAAAATACAGCAGAAGGTATATTTCAAACTACTCCTGATGGACGCTTCATCAGTGCAAATCCAGCATTATTAAAAATGTATGGTTTTTTCTCAGAAACAGAGTTAAAGAATAAGATAACTGATATTGGTAAACAATTATATGTTAATTCAGAGCGACGCTCTGAGTTTATTACCGAACTTGAAAAACATGGTTCTATATCAAATTTTGAATCAGAGGTTTATCGTGGTGATGGTAGTGTCATCTGGATTTCTGAAAATGTCCGTGTAGTTCGCAATATTGATAGAGAAATACTTTACTATGAAGGTACTATTCAAGACATCACAAAACGTAAATATGTAGAAACTGCACTACGATTAGAACAACAAAAATCTGACCACTTATTATTGAATATTTTGCCTGCTCAGATTGCTTCAAAATTAAAACAAAATCAACATCCGATTGCAAAACGATTTGAAAATGTGACTATTTTATTTGCTGATATTGTCGATTTTACTGGTTTTTCGGCTCGGATATCTCCCAGTGAATTGGTAGATATGCTGAATCAAATTTTCTCAGTTTTCGATCAATTAACTGAAGAACATGATTTAGAAAAAATTAAAACAATTGGAGATTCTTATATGGTTGTTGGTGGTTTACCCACAGCTCGAGAAGATCATGCAGAGGCGATCGCTAACATGGCATTAGATATGCAAAAGGCAATTAGAAAGTTTTTCAATGATCGGGGAGAAGCTTTCCAAATTCGCATTGGTATTAATACCGGACCTGTCGTAGCAGGAGTCATTGGCATTAAAAAGTTTATTTATGATTTGTGGGGTGATACAGTAAATGTCGCATCTCGGATGGAATCAAGCGGAATGTCTGGTAAAATTCAACTTGCGGAAGGTACTTATCAACTTTTAAAAGATAAGTTTTTATTAGAATCACGGGGGTCTATTCCAGTTAAAGGTAGAGGTGAAATGATTACTTATTGGCTAATAGATAGGTTCAATAATTAATAATTAATAATTACCTCTTCTTATAAAGAATAGGATTAGCTAATACAAAAAATATAGCATTGGTAATTTAGGTAAATTCCAATTGATTCATCTGTAAGTAAGTAGGTAGGTGAAAAAATTTACAAGTATGTCATTGCGACTGGAGCGGAGCGGAAGGAAGCAATCTCAAAGGTTTCAACTGCTTTAATATTTCGTTACATAGTGACGTTTATTCGCGCATACCTACTTAATATTATGTTCGGTTAAATAGTTATATATAATTAAAGTTTGTAGTAGGGCTTCAGCCCGAACTGTAGATAGGGCTGAAGCCCTACTACAAACCATATACTTTATTATAAGTGATTATCCGCAATTCGTAGCTCCCCCGGAGGGGGGACATGATATAATATCAAATCCAGATGATTAGTTCTTGTAAGTCACTGCGGCTGGAGCGGGGGGGAAGGAAGCCATCTCAGGGGTGGCGCGAGATAGCTTCCTATAGTCACTGCGGAGGACTTTTCATCTGGACTATATTATGATATTTTCTCTTCTGTAGGGGCAAACTGCCGTTTGCCCTTTATACCAATGTGATAACAAACTAGAAATTATATAAAAGTGAACTCACTACCATTCAAATCCATACCTACAACCCCCTCAACAACAGCAATTAGATCGCTACCACTATATATAGCAGTGCTTGGATCTATAGTAGTGCCATCAGGTAATTCAGAAACATTTGGTTGTAATGTATAGTCACTAGTACTTCCAAATAGTTGAATTTGATCTCCTTCTAAACTATCAAAAGTGCTTATGAGAGCATAATCAGCATCACCATTATCATCATAGTAAGCTTGGATACTATCTCCCAAAATAAATAAATCTGCCTCATTACCACCACTGAGAGTATCAATTTCATTACTACCAGGTTGAGCAGCAGTAGCATCAACACCGATTAGAGTATCATTTCCATCCCAACCAGTCACTGAGTCATTATCACTACCACCTTCAAGATAATCGTTCCCTTTACCACCACCAAGAGTATCATCATTCTTTCCTCCAAATAGGGTATCATCGTCCTGATTACCCTGGAGTAAGTCGTTATTATCTCCTCCTTGAAGAAAATCCGTACCACTTCCACCACTAATCGTATCATTTCCGGTAAAACCTGTTAGGGAATCTGCACCATCACCTCCATCAATTTTATCATTTCCGGCTCCACCACCAATAGTATCAAGACCATCTCCCCCCAGGAGGGTATCATCGCCACCGCCTCCACTGATGGAATCATCTCCTGTCCAACCAGTGATAAAGTCTGCAGCACCATCATCCGGCTCACTATCACCACCATCCAGAATATCATTTCCAATTCCACCACCGATAGTATCAGCACCTGCTCCACCTCTGATGGTATCATCGCCAGCACGCCCCATGATGGAATCATTTCCTGTATAACCAGTCAGTAAATCTCCTAGATCGCTAGAAGCCTCGAAACCACCACCATCCATAGTATCGTTACCAGCTCCACCACGAAGAGTATCGGCACCATTTCCACCTTTGAGCAGATCGTTATCCGCTTCGCCACTGAGAGAGTCATTATCGTCTCCCCCTAGGATCGTATCATTGCCGTCACCACCACTAATTGTGTCATTTCCATCCCAACCAGTGAGGAAATCTGCAAGATCCTTAGTAAGGTTAAAACCAGAACCATTTATAAAATCGTTACCAAATCCGCCACCAATAGTATCGGCACCATTTCCACCTATGATTGAATCGTTATCTGCTCCGCCCAGGAGAGAGTCATCATCATCTCCTCCTAAAATGGTATCATCTTCGCTACCACCAATAATCGTATCGTTTCCTATATAACCTGTTAGGAAGTCTGCCCCTTCACCACCATCAACTGAATCATTTCCACCTCCAGCACGAATGGTATCATTACCTCCCAAGCCATTGACGGTATCATCCCCAGCCAAAGCTAGAATTGAATCATTGCCTATTGTTCCCTGTAAAAGATCATTGCCTGTTGTCGGTGTAGCCATTTTTTGTTTCCTAATAAATTAACTGCTGTTAAAAACTATCGAGACATTAAGCAAAAGTCCGGAATTTTTGAGGAGTTAAAAAAAATTTATATTTTAATTGTTATAATAGAAGTTTTAAGTAAATAGGTATAATTAAACGTTAAAAAAATTGTAGGGGTAGGTTTAACTGAAAGCCTTGACGTAAGCAGGATATAGTTCTGAAAACCAGCTTTATAATATTGCGTTTATCCATGCTTACCTACTTATTAAATATATTTGAAAAAAAATGTAGGGACGTTCTATGGAACGTCCCTACAAATATCATTTGAAAAGGCTCATGCAATTTTTTAAGATGTCGATTGATTTGTTTATTTATCTTATTGAACAGACAAATTTACTTATAAAATCTTAACTATGATATCCGGATAATAAGTGATAAAAAAGTTTTTGTTTGTAGTATAACTTTAGTCCTGTCTATACTTAGGGCTAGAGCAATACTACAAGCTTTAATTATTTTGTGAACTCTGAAAAAATTACTAGAAGCGGTATATATATGAAGAATCAAATACATACCGCCAAAATTTTCAACTGCTCCGATCAAGGAGAGATATTAAAGACTATACAAAAGAGAACTGACTTGTATCACTCAAATCCATACCTGTAACTCCATCAACAACCCCAATTAGTTCAGTACCACTGTTGCTATAGATAGCTGTTCCAGCAGGTAAACCAGAAACATTTGGCTGCAGATCGTAGTCAGAAATATTACCAGAAAGTTGAATCTGGTCGCCTTCAGCACTATTGAAAGTAAGAATAAGAGCATAATCTGCTGTACCATTATCATCATAGTAAACCTGAGCATCACCTAAGATAAATGAATCAGCACCAGCACCCCCTTCCAAAGTATCTATCTCATTATTACCAGGTTGAGCAGCAGTTGGATCAACTCCTGTCAGAGTATCTAAACCATCACCACCTTTAATCATATCATTACCAGTACCGCCAGTAATGTTATCGTTATCATTCCAACCAGTTAGATAATCATTACCTATACCACCATCAATAATATCATCACCAGCACCACCTCCGGCAGTGTCATCGCCATCACCACCATTGAGAATGTCGTTACCAGCTTCCCCTTGTAAGAAATCATTGCCTCCATCACCGTTCAGTTCGTCAGCATCATTTCCTCCTTTAAGGGTATCAGCATGATCTCCACCATTGAGAGTATCAAGACCATCTCCACCCAGAAGAGTATCACTACCGCTACCGCCAGTAATGTTATCGTTACCTTTCCATCCAGTTAGGGAATCATTACCTATACCACCATCAATAATATCATCACCAGCACCACCTCCAGCAGTGTCATCGCCATCACCACCATTGAGAATGTCGTTACCAGCTTCCCCTTGCAAGAAGTCATTCCCTCCATCACCATTGAGTTCGTCCGCATCATTTCCTCCTTTAAGGGTGTCAGCATGATCTCCACCATTGAGAGTATCAAGACCATCTCCACCTTGGAGTTTATCATTACCGCTACCGCCGTTAATTTGATCGTTACCGATCCATCCAGTCAAAGAATCATTGCCGCCTTCACCATTTAGAGTATCGTTACCTTGTCCACCACCAATACTGTCGTTACCACTGCTTCCAGTTAAAATGTCATGGCCTCCTAAACCGTAAACTACTTCAGTAGTACCATCTACATTGAAGTTATCGTCACCAGGAGTTGGAACACTTGGAGTAGGAGGAGAAGCAGGTAAGTTGTCACTAACGACATCTTGTTTGACGTTTTCGGAACCAACTGTAACTTCATAAGTTACTGTATCGCCTGCCTGGCCATCCTGATCGAGATCCCCAGAGAAGGTTACATTGTAAGTTTTATTTTCTTCTACATCTAAACTATAACCACCTGCATCCCAAGTGGTAGTTGTGAAGGTATTGGCACTATTTGCTTGATCGACTGCTGTAACTGTTATGCCGCCTATTCCTTCACCGACTGTATAGAAGTCGTCATTATTGACTGCATCAGTGTAGGCAACACCTGTGATAAATGGACCACTTGATCCTGAATAGGCAAAGTTTTGAGCAGTCATCACTGCGTTGAAAGTTTTACCACTAGCGGTAAACGGGCCTTGTAGTGAAGCGATTCCGATTTCCTGGAAGTTACCATTCATCAGGCTGACACGATGACCCCTACCAGATACACCTGCATCAATGAACAAGTTTTCGTAGTTTATCCTAACAAAAGTAGTTAAGTTAGGTGTACCTGTTGTTCCTCTCCAAGCAAGATTTTCCCCATTACCAGAGGGATTTGTGAATGTATACCCAGCAGCTTCCATACGTTGCCTGGAGTTTGTACCACCTTCTCCAGTGTGGCTAAATCTGTTATTATCTAGTAGCCACTGACTGTGGTCTGTAGCAGCAGTATTGAGGTTAAAATTAAATGCTAGAGGTTGTTTGGCATCAGTGGAGATTGTACCGGAAGAAAGTCCTTCATTTAGGTTTCCACTTAGATAAGTATCTGCTGCTGCTTGAGGATCTAGGCGATCTCTGTTTACCAATTCGAGCATGTATTGGTCTTGTGCGGTGGGTTGTGTCATGGTTCGTGTGTGTAAATATAAACGACAGTAATTGACAAAGCAGGAATTATTTTCTTATTGAAGTTAGGTCTTAATTGCTTAAAACCTGTTCAATATTTCCTTTGATTTATGTAGTCAAAATTCAGAATTAAATGTCAATTTATTGACTACTTGATTTGTTGTTTTAGGACAAATCGTTCTTTAATTTTCTGTCAAGTTTTACTTGGTTATTTGTAGAGTTCCGGAAGTATTTTTTAATCTAAAAAAGTTAGTATTTTTGTATTAAGTGAAAACACTAATTATTAGTTTTATTGAGGATATAAATAGTATTTATGATTGATTTTAAAGTGGTATTGCCTAGCGGAAATAATCTGTCTTATAGCGGTTTTCCAGTAGATGGAAGAGAAATAAAATGGTGTGTTATACAGCAAATTTCGGAGAAATGATGTACAGAGTCAATGATGAAAATATTGTAGTGCCGGCATCTTGCCCGGGATGGGTGTAGCTCATAACAACGGAAAACACTGTATCATTGGGGGCCGGTTTATCTAATTTCAGGTGAAAACTCATTAATTTAATGGGGAACCCGCCCCTACTATTGAACATTTTAGGCGTGTCACTCTACTACAAGTTTTGCACTATAACTGAGTATAAAAAAAGCAATTACTCTTAATTAACTGGCGCTAAACAAAAGAGTAATTGCCTAAATCAGATATTTAATTGAGAATAACTTAGCTGAGGATTAAAATTAAATCAGTAAAAATTTAAGGATAGTTAGGTTTTGAGAGAGGGAAATAGTAACCTTTTAACTGAGATAAAAGCTCAAATTACCATTTCCCATCCTACATAATGACCCCCTCTTAATTAATATCCAAAAAAATACTTATATCTTCGCTTCCAAAGCTGTAAGTTTCAGGAACTCAGTATTAACCCCAGACTCACGAGTTAAAGCTATTTTTCCTGTTCTAGCAATTTCACGGATACCGTATTTAGAAAGCATTTGGACAATAGCTACCATTTTTCCTGGGTCTCCTACTACTTCAATAGTTAGTGAGTCTTCCCCTACATCTACTACTCGCGCCCGAAAAATATTTGCAATTTCGATCACTTCTGAACGCATAGCTGTAGTAGCATTAATCTTGAGTAACATTAATTCTCGTTCTACACAGGGAGTCGCAGTAATATCCTGTACTTTCAAAACATTGACCAACTTATATAGTTGCTTGGTCAACTGTTCAATAATCTGATCGTCCCCTGGTACTACCATTGTAATTCGAGAAATACCAGTTTGTTCTGCTGGGCCAACTGCCAGACTTTCAATATTAAAACCACGACGGGCAAATAAACCAGCAATGCGGGTCAAAACTCCCGCTTCGTCTTCAACTAAAACAGAAAGAGTATGTTTCATTCTCTAAATCAGTAGCTCTCTTGGCCAACCTATTTGATATTTAGTAGAATTCTTGCAGAATTAATTCAAAAATTAAAAGTCAAAAGTCAGAAAAACTAATGATTTCTGTACTGTAATTTACTTGAGTGTCAATTTTGCAAGAAGTCTAGTTATAGCGCTACGCGCAAGTCATAAGTCGTAGGGGCGAATGGCCATTCGCCCCTACAGAAGTCAGAAATTACTTCTGACTGAGTTTGAGCATTTATAAATGTCCGCGCTCTTTGCTTTGACTGCTATATCTTATACTAGAGTGTAGATTGGATATAGTGGTAATTCCACAAACAATTTTTATAAATTATGACTGATGAAAGTTCAATTATTTTAGAGGTGAATAGTGGGGATGAAATAACTAAACGTTTGGATATTTGGCTGTCTCAACAAATGCTAGACTTATCGCGATCGCATATCCAAAAGTTAATTTCCCAAGGTAATGTGAAAGTAAATGACGATATCTGCACTTCTAAAAAAGCAACAGTACAAAAGGGCGATAAAATTATTTTAACTATTCCGCCACCAATACCTTTGGAAATAGAAGCTAATGATATTCCTTTAGATATTCTCTATGAAGATGATGCTTTATTAATTATCAATAAACCAGCAGGTTTAGTCGTACATCCAGCACCCGGACATTCTGAGGGTACTTTAGTTAATGCACTTTTAGCTCATTGTGATTCTTTGGCAGGTATTGGGGGAGTGCAACGACCAGGTATTGTGCATCGTTTGGATAAGGATACTACTGGCGCGATAATGGTGGCAAAAACAGATCAAGCATATCAACATTTGCAGGGGCAGTTGCAGGCAAAAACGGCGAGGCGGGAATATTTGGGTGTGATTTATGGTAGTCCTAAAACGGATAGTGGTACAATAGACTTACCTATTGGTCGTCATCGGGTAGACCGCAAAAAAATGGCGGTGACACCAGTGGAGAGAGGTGGGAAAATTGCTGTTACTCATTGGGAAGTTAAGGAACGTTTGGGAAATTTTGCTATGATTTTGTTTCGGTTGGAGACTGGGCGGACTCATCAAATTCGGGTTCACAGTGCTAAAATGGGGTATCCTATTGTTGGGGATACTGTTTATGGCAAAGGTCGTTCGGTAGGAGTGAATTTAACTGGTCAAGCTCTTCATGCTTGGCGACTAGAGTTACAACATCCCGTTTCTGGAGAGTTGGTTGAAGCGATCGCTCCTTTGCCAGAAGATTTTCTGACTTTGGTGGAGGTTTTGCGTAAACGTTCTGGGTTAATAGAGAGGAGTCAGAAGTCAGGAGTCAGGAGTCAGGAAAAATGACAAAAGTGTGGGAAGTGTGGGTAGGGTAGGGAGACAGAGAAAGTAGAAGATATATTTGTACCTTGATTTTTCTGTGCTTGTCTGCCAGCCGTCCTAACTTTCTGAGCATGAAGAACTGAAAATATGGTACTTTTTTCGACCAAAAGAAAGCACTTACCTTTATATGTCAATACTTTGAGAATTAATCAGCAACCCCTATTTATTTCCTACTACCAGTTCTGAAATTTTGTTGTTTACCCTCTGAAACAGACTTTGTATTATGGTTAATTAATGTGACTTGATATTAGGAGTAGAAAATTATGGATCGTGGAAAAATTGTGGCTATTATTACTGGGGTAATTTCTATAGGTTTGGCGATCGCCTATTTGATTCTTGTGCAACTATTAGACTTGCGGGGACCTGAAATGATACCCGCCCCCACTTCAATATTACCTTTTGTTTTTTAAGGAAAGATACTTTTTTAGAAGTAGTGATATTGCTCAGTATACCTTTCTCTTTCTTATTAGGTAAACTAGAAATCATCACTACTTATTTATCATTAAATTTAGTTTTTTTGCTCAATATAAATCATACGAGTTTGGATAGGAACCTTTATGCTTGAAGAAGTCCAACCTAATATAAAATAATCTTCGATAGCATTTTCAATTACCATTTTTGAATGGTCGTAAACGGGCACAGCAAAATTTTTAATATATTCCTCTACCGGTTCATCAATACTAATTATAATAGCCTTACGAGCAATTCTATAAATATGCTCCATTGCTGTTTTAGCATCTTCAAGCAACAGTAATGCACTTAAAGATAAAACAAAATCGTAGGACTGGGAATCAATCTCAGGCAAAGCTTTTTCTATAGGTTTCTGAATAGTTTTATAACCTCTTTTAGCTGCATAATCTAGCATTTTAGCCGAAACATCAATACCTGTATATTCAAAATTTCCCTCTAATAATTCACTGATAAACCCTGTTCCACAACCAATATCTAAAATGCTGCCCTGATGATGATTGTATTGATCAAAAATTTTAACTGCCTCGTTATGAAACTTTAGATTACTCCTAGCTTTTGCCATATCATCATATTTGACAGCATAATTATCATAAAATTCTTCAGGGGAAACTTTATTTACCATAAATTTATAGTTCAAAACTAACTTATATTTACCATCCCGTATAATATTATTGATAGGCAATATTAAATGTTAAATCTTATAAACTATTAGCTTAGTTTTTTTGCTCAATATAAATCATTCGAGTTCGGATAGGGATACCTTGACTTGAAGAAACCCAACCTATAATAAAATAATCTTCGATAGCATTTTCAATTACTATTTTTGAATGGTCGTAAACTGGAACAATAAATTTTTTAATATATTCCTCTGTCAGTTCATCAAGACTTATTAAAATAGCTTTACGAGCAATCCGATAAAGATGTTTGATTGCTGTTTCAGCATCTTCCACAAAATGCAATGAACTTAAGCAAAAAACAAAATCGTAGGAGTGAGAATCAACTTCTGCTAAAGCCGTTTCTATTGGTTTATGGATAGTTTTATAACCTCTTTTAGCTGCATATTCCAGCATATTAGCTGAAATATCAATACCTGTATATTCAAAATCTCCCTGTAATAATTCACAAAGAAGTCCAGTTCCACAAGCAATATCTAAAATACTACCTTGATTATTATTCTGTTGGTGGAATATTTTAACTGCCTCATTATGTAGATTTGCATTAGACTTTTTCTTGGCAACATCATCATATTTGACAGCATAATTATCATAAAATTCTTCAGGGGAAACTTTATTTACCATAAATTTATAGTTCAAAACTAACTTATATTTACCATCCCGTATAATATGATAGATAGGCAACATTAAATGTTAAATCCTATAAACCATTACCCTAATTTTTTTGCTCAATATAAATCATGCGAGTTTGGATAGGAATTCCTGTATTTGGCGGAGTCCAGCCTATAATAAAATAATCTTCAATAGCATTTTCAATTGTAATTTTTGAATGGTCGTAAACCCACATAACATGGTTTTTAGTATATTCATCTGTTGCTTCAGTTAAACTAATTAAAATAGTTTTACGAGCAATTCGATAAATATGCTCTATAGCTGTTTGAGCATCTTTGACAAAATACAATGAACTTAAACAAAAAACAAAATCGTAGGAATGGGAATCAATTTCAGCCAAAGCCTTTTCTATCGGTTTGTGGATAGTTTTATAACCTCTTTTAGCTGCATATTCCAGCATATTAGCTGAAATGTCAATGCCTGTATATTCAAAATCTCCCTGTAATAATTCACTTAGAAGACCTGTACCACAACCAATATCTAAAATACTGCCTTGATAGTGATTGTATTGGTGAAAGATTTTGACCGCTTCATTTAGATCCTGTACGTTCGACTTAGGCTTCTTTATTATATCATCATACTTAGTAGCATGATTATCATAAAACTCTTCAGCAGAAACTTTATTTACCATAAATTTATAGTTCAAGAATTACTTATGTTTATCGCGTAAAATATGATTAATAGACAATATTAAATTTTAAATATTATTAAATCATTACCTTAATTTTTTTGCTCAATATAAATCATGCGAGTTCGGATAGGAATTTTTAGACTTGAAGAAGTCCAACCTTCTATAAAGTAATCTTCGACAGGATTTTCAATTAAAATTTTTGAATGGTCGTAAACTGGCACAATAAACTTTTGAATATATTCCTCTGTAACTTCATTCAGACTAATTAAAATAGCTTTACGAGCAATTCTATAAAGATGCTCTATCGCCGTTCCTGCATCTTCAACAAAATACAATGAAGCCAAACAAAAAACAAAATCGTAGGAGTGGGAATCAATTTCTACCAAAGCTGTTTCTATTGGTTTATGAATTGTTTTATAACCTCTTTTAGCTGCATATTCCAGCATATTAACTGAAATATCAATACCTGTATATTCAAAATCTCCCTGTAATAATTCACTTAGAAACCCTGTTCCACAACCTATATCTAAAATACTACCTTGATGGTGGTTATATTGGCGAAAAATTTTGACTGCCTCATTATGAAACTTTAGATTACTTCTAGTTTTTGCTATCTCATCATACTTGGTAGAATAGTTATTATGAAACTCTTCAGCAGAAATTTTATTTACCATAATTGTATAGTTCAAAAATTACTTATATTTATGTCCTACCAATACAGTTATCTTGCCAAATAAAATCTGACAAGAATACAATAGCTGAATATTAACTATAAACAATCCTCAATAATTGGTAAAAAATCCCAAACTTATAGATAAAAATTTAATAAATTTTACCCAAAAACTAAGGTTTAAAGCCTCCCCTTTCCAGGATAAAAAAAGAAAAAATTTTCCTTTTAACCAATCCTCTTCTTTTTAAGAAAAAGTCATTAATAATTATAAATTATTAATTATCAATTATCAATTAATGAACCCTATTCCCTATTTCTTACTGATAAATATTAGTTGCCTTAATCATGTGATAAGCAATAAGTAATTGAGTTAAAGCTAGAGGGTAGCTCTGAAGCAGTTCCCCAGTTGTACCAACCAACTTACCAATATCTGGGTCTCCTTCTGGTGAGCAGAAATCTTTTAAGTTAGGCATTTCCTTACACAGAATCATCTCTAACTCATTTACCTGTTCCTTAGTAGCATGACTATCAATTTCCAAAACATCAACTGGTTTACCCATATCCCGATCTAAACCCAAACGAACTGCCGGTTGAAAATTAGGACTACCTTGATCTATAATCTCCAAAAAATCTGGATGAGGAATAGTAGGTCTAAGTACCAAACGGACATGAAGTTGAGAACTATTTATATCGTGTGAAGGGGGATAAAAAGTAACAACTACATCTGCCCACTTACGTTGGGGACGGATAAACTCATCCGAGTCTGGTTCGCGCTTTTCCATTTCTTTGAGAACTTGTGCCTCACTGTAGCCCCTTTTCATCGTGTCCCGTTTTACTTTCCATTTCGCCCTTAATTCTTCTGGGGGGGCCAAGTAAACTCTAACATCATAACAGTCCCTTGCCCCCCTAGTCGAATAACCTAGTAATCCCTCAACAATCACAAATTTGTTAGGCTTAATATATTCTGGAGGGTCAAATGTTCCGGTTGAGTGATTATAAATAGGTTTGAGAATTGGTTGTCCGGTACGCAGCAGAGTTAGATGTTGCTGCATTATATCAAGATGGTTACAATCTGGGTGGAGGGCAGTAATACCTACTTCAGCTCGTTGTTTTCGATCATAGCGATGGTAGTCGTCTGTACAGATAACAGTAACACTTTCTGGCCCTAATACTTGAGCTATTCCTCTAGTCAAGGTAGTTTTACCTGCAGCGCTATCACCCACAATGCCTAGGATTATTGGACGATGAGTCATAATTTTATTCTCCCTGTACCGGACAATGGCCTATATGGCACAGCCTTAAATTTTTAGTAATAATTAATTTTATGTTGTACTTGGCACTGGGGGCAAGATTTCTGATAATCAAGGAAATAGCAAGTATAGCCCTACGCGCAACTCAAAGGTCAAAAGTCATCTCTCTTATGAATTTTCGGCGATAAAATGCTCTGCAAACTAGATTTACCAATGTCCACGCTAAATGTGTAGTGTGAGTCTAGTAGTGGCGTGACAGACCTAAAATGTTGCAATATTAGGGGCGGGTTTCCCCGTTAAATTAATGAGTTTTCACACTTGATTTAAATAAACCCGCCCGCAATTATGTAACGCATCATTTTAGATGTTTCAGTCTACTGCCGTGTCAAGCTTAAAATGGTGTGTTAGGAGCGAGTCACCTTGGAGACCTCTCCCCAACCCCTCTCCTGCGAGGAGAGGGGCTTCTCCCCCTTCCCTTGCAGGGAAGGGGGTTGGGGGGTTAGGTTTTTTAATCCACATTTTCAAGCTTGACGCGCCATTACTACCCAACAAACGTAGAAATTTTTCATAATTACATTGAAGGAATCTTCACAATTTTTCTATTCTGACTCCTGACTCCTTTCAATTAATTACATTAATTACATTGAATATAAGGCTTCCATACCCAGCCTACTTGCTGAGGGTTAGCCGTAGACTTAACATAAACCCACTTTGTTTGAGATTGTTGTCCTGCTGGTGGTTGTGAAACTTGTATTTGAGTACCCTTATTAAAAACATAAGGCATAGGGTTACTTCGAGCATTGGGAAAATCTTGAACTGGAATATTAGGGGAGTCAGGCCAACCTGTAACTTGACACATTGTTCCTATAGGTATTCCACCTGTCATATTAGGTAATTGTGAAGCAGAGCGTGTATTACAATTTTGCAGATATGGAGTATATACCCAACCTTGAGCATTATTAGGTCCAGTTACTTGTGTCCATTGTCCGTCATTAGACCTATTTATGACTGTTACGGAAGTACCATTATTAAAAAAGGCAATATTTTTACCTCCACCTGGTTGATCTCGGAAATCTACACCCTGACGGTTATCTGCTGGTGAAGACTGAAGCTGACAAACTTGTTGTTGAGCAATTAATATCTCATTTGTATGGTTAATTGCTGGATTCCACTGGTCTGCCTTAGCAATATTTGGCATTTGGCTTCCTAATAAAGATAAAGAAGCAATTGTTAATATTTTGAGATAATTTGGCCTTTGCTTGATGTTATTTTGCATAAATATTCTGAACTATTTTTAATTACAAGTTTAGCTACAAACTATATAAGTCTATATTTCGGATATTTTAATTATTCTTAAGACTTTATTTAGATGAAAATACCTTTGTTCAAAAAGCATTATAAACTATCATAATCTTGATATTTTAATCCTAAATCATCTTAATTACAAGGGAAGTTTAGTGAGTTTAGAAATATCCTAATTTACCTTTTAATATTGATAAATATGAAATAAGGAAGATAGGGAAGATAAGAAAAACCAGGATTTTTGTTTAAGCACAAAATCATCAAAAAGAAGTCGATTTTAAGTATTAGGCAGAAAAATTTAATATCTCGTTATCCTAAGTAGGTGAGGATAAATAAACACAACAAGTTTAGGGCAGGTTTAATGGACTACATCAGAACTCCTGTAAGGGCGATTCCCGAATCGCCCCTATGACTCCTAATTAAATATTTAATTATACCAGTGCTACCGAATTTGAGTATAAACTGGATTTTTTGAGTAAAAATCCAGTTTATATTTGAAACTTGCTTTCCAAAAAAAGCAAAAAAATTATCCCTGACTACAAAACTTCTCTACACAACGAATAAACATTTCAACTCCCATTCCCAAAGCAGTTTCATCAAAATCAAATCGGGGATGATGGTGAGGATAAGCTAAACCTTTTTCAGAATTTGCTGAACCTAAAAAGAAATAACAACCAGGTACTTCTCGTAGAAAAAATGACATATCTTCACCTCCCATAGTTTGACATTCTGGTACAACACCAGCGGGAGTTTCTACTATTGATTCGGCAACACTTTTAACCAAATCTGTAACCTTTGGATCGTTAATTAATGGAGGATAAAGTGGATGATAATTAAACTCATAACTTGCCCCATAAGTTCCGCAAATTCCAGAAATTATTTCCTCAATTCGTTTACTAAAATAATTTTGATAATCCAAACTAAAATAGCGCACTGTACCAGTCATTCTAGCAGTATCAGCAATGACATTAAATGCTCTACCTGCATTCAACTGCCCCACAGTTACAACTGCTGAATCTATAGGATTAATATTCCGAGATACTATTGTTTGTAAAGCATTAACAATTTGTGCTGCTACTACAATAGAATCTATTGTTTGATGTGGCATTGCTCCATGCCCACCTTTGCCCAAAATTGTGCAATTAAATCTTTCGGTAGCTGCCATTAAAGCACCACTACGAACTCCCATTGTGCCAACAGGGAGATTATTCCACAGGTGCAAACCAATTATGGTATCTACATCAGGATTTTTCAATACCCCTGCTTCAATCATCGGTTTAGCTCCTCCAGGTCCTTCTTCGGCAGGTTGGAAGATGATTTTGACTATACCACTAAAATCTTGACGATGAGTAGCGAGATATTGCGCAGTACCAAGAGCGATCGCTGTATGCCCATCA
Organism: Dapis purpurea BLCC-M126; assembly: GCF_050015975.1. Lineage (NCBI taxonomy): Bacteria > Bacillati > Cyanobacteriota > Cyanophyceae > Oscillatoriales > Microcoleaceae > Dapis > Dapis purpurea. The sequence goes on from NZ_JBNHER010000065.1 coordinate 106,665, forward strand.
TGCCCACAAGCGTGCATAATACCATCATGTATGGATCTATATGGCACGTCGTTTAATTCTTGCACTGGTAGTGCATCTAAATCTGCTCTAATACCAAGTACAGGACCTGGTTTACCGCTATTAATAGTTGCAACTATACCTGTGTTAGCAATTCCTGTTTGATGTTCGATGCCCCACTCTTGCAATTTTTCCGAAATCAACTTTCCTGTGAGGTGTTCTTTAAAACCTAATTCTGGTCTTTGATGCAGATATCGTCGCCACTCAACTAATGAAGGTTGAAGTTTTCTAATGTCTTGGCGTAGTTGAGATTCGATAACAAAATTTGAGGTTGGAATAGTGGAAATCATATTTTTAATAATGAGAGATTAACTTTTTATAGCAATTGTCAGGACGGTTAGGACATTTTCGCGCCTCTCAAATTTAGTCACAGTAAGAATTTAACTTCTAACTTTTGACTTCTAACTTCTGACTTCAGCTATGCTTTGGTTGGTAAGGGCAGAAATTTTTCTAAATCTAGGTTAGAAGCTGCTTTGGCTAATTTACCTAAGTCAGTAATATCTGCTAAATGTGGTATAATTCCACAAACTTGCACTTGGGTTAAGGATTCAATCAGGTCAACTGGAGTCCAGTCAGCAATTTCTTGTTCAGAACAAGGTTTTACACAGTTAAGAATAATTCCTAACAGATTAACCTTCATTTGACGAGCTAGGGCGACATTTGCTACAGTTTGAGCGATCGCGCCCAATCTTACTGGTACAACCAGAACTGTAGGTAAATGCCAATCCCTAGCTATGTCTGCTACTGTCAGTTCATTAGTTACAGGGGAACCTAGTCCTCCTAAACCTTCGACTAATACAAAATCTTTTTGTTGTCGCAAGGTTGTAAAGGTTGACCAGACCTGATCTAATTCTATCAGACGACCTTCCTTTTCTGAAGCTACCGGAGGAGCAACTGGTGTTGCATACCATAAAGGATTAATTTTGTCAAGAGATTGGTCAAGGGAAAATAGTTTGGTGTAGAGTTCGCGATCGCCAATGCCAGTTTGAATAGGCTTAAATAAACCGAAGTTAAGGTCTTTGCAGTAAGTTTGCCAGTAGGAAGCAAGAGCGATCGTCAATATTGTTTTACCAGCGTCGGTATCAGTTGCCGTAATTAATAGTTCTTTCAAGATGTCTATCCTGGAGTTTGATTTATGATTATTTCATTGTCATACTCGATCTTAAGGCACTTACTATTTTTTTGTAAATAATTTCAGTAGCTTTGCTCCTAATTTTGCCTCTAAATTTTGGCTCTAATTTTCCCACTGCTGATATATGAACAAAAAAGTTTTGCTATACTATTGTTTCAGGCGAAAATAAACTTCTACTATGAGGTAACTATAAAATGACCACTCCAAGCTCTCCCCCTGTAATCCCCGGATATAAAATTAGCTCTCAACTATATGTAGGCTCTAGAACTACAGTATATCGAGCTATCCGAGAACCAGAATCACTTGCAGTAGTCATGAAAATGCTGACATCTGAATATCCTAGCTTCAACGAATTACTACAATTTCGCAACCAATATAACATTAGTAAAAATCTCAATATTCCCGGTATTATTCGTCCTTTATCATTAGAATATTATGGTAATGGTTATATTTTAGTGATGGAAGATAACGGGGAAATTTCTTTACAAGAATATATTAAAACTAATATCCTTTCAATTGTCGAATTTTTAGAGATTGCTATTCAATTAACTAATATTCTCCGTAAACTACACCAAAGTAATGTAATTCACAAAGATATTAAACCTGCAAATATTCTGATTCATCCCCAAACAAAACAAGTTAAACTCATAGATTTTAGTATTGCCTCTCTGTTACCTAAAGAAACTCAAGAAATTAAAAGTCCTAATATTTTAGAAGGAACCCTCGCTTATATTTCCCCTGAACAAACAGGTAGGATGAACCGAGGGATAGACTACCGCAGCGATTTTTATTCCCTAGGTGTGACATTTTATGAATTATTAACAGGAGAATTACCATTTACATCTGATGATCTCATGGAATTGGTGCATTGTCATATTGCTCAAATGCCTATGCCATTATCGACAAGCTTTACAAAAACAGAGAACAGGGGAGAGATTCCACAAGTACTTTCAGATATTGTGATGAAGTTGATGGCAAAAAATGCCGAAGACAGATATCAGAGTGGTTTGGGATTGAAATATGACTTAGAAAATTGTTTAGAGCAACTCAAAGAAACTGGCAAAATCTATGATTTTGAAATTGCTCAGAGAGATGTATGCTATCGCTTTCTGATTCCCGAGAAACTATATGGGCGAGAAAAAGAAGTTTCCACCTTGCTAAAAGCTTTTGATCGCGTCACCAATGGCACATCAGAAATGATGCTAGTAGCAGGATTTTCCGGAATTGGGAAAACAGCAATAGTTAATGAAGTCCACAAGCCAATTACCCGTCAACAAGGATATTTCATCAAAGGCAAATTTGACCAGTTTAATCGCAACATTCCTCTGTCTGCCTTTGTGCAAGCATTTCGTGACTTGATGGGACAACTACTCAGTGAAAACGATGTCCAACTGGCAACATGGCGAACCAAAATTCTGGCTGCAGTTGGGGAAAACGGGCAAGTAATTGTGGAGGTGATACCGGAAGTAGAGCAAATTATTGGGAAGCAACCGCCAATCACAGAACTATCTGGAGCTGCAGCCCAAAATCGCTTCAACTTACTATTTCAAAAATTCATCCAAGTGTTCGCCACAAAAGAACATCCCTTAGTGATTTTTCTAGATGACTTGCAATGGACAGATTTAGCTTCCCTCCAGTTACTGCAATTATTGATGAATGAAGTAAATTGTGGATACTTACTAATTTTGGGAGCTTATCGAGACAATGAGGTGTTTCCAGCGCATCCGTTAATGCTGACCCTGGAACAGATTCAGAAAGCAGGAGCAGTAGTCAATACTATTACCCTGCAACCCCTAGAGGAAATGACAGTAAATCATTTGCTAGCAGATACATTGAATTGTAGCGAAGAACTAGCTCAACCCCTGACACAGTTGGTATATCAAAAAACCAAAGGTAATCCCTTTTTTACTACTCAGTTTCTCAAAGCTTTGCACGAAAATGGTTGGATTCAGTTCCAGCCAGAACAAGGTTACTGGGAATGCAATATAGCAGTGGTGCGACAGTTAGCTTTGACTGATGATGTAGTGGAATTCATGGCATTGCAGTTGCAGAAACTATCGGTGGAGACTCAGGCAGTTCTGAAATTGGCGGGTTGTATTGGCAACAAATTTGATTTAACTACTCTGGCGGTCGTTTCAGAAAAATCACTTGGAGATACAGCAAAGGCTTTGTGGAAAGCTTTACAGGAAGGATTAATTCTGCCCCAAGGTCAACTGTATAAATTGTATGTAGAACAAATAACTCCAGTGGTTGATGATAGCGGCCAGACTGCAACTTACAAGTTTCTCCACGATCGCGTTCAGCAAGCAGCTTATTCTTTAATTCCTGAAGACCAAAAGCAGATAACCCACTTGCAGATTGGTCAATTATTGTTACACAACACCTCAAAAACAGAAAGGGAGGAGCGAATTTTTGAGATTGTCAACCAATTAAATATGGGGATGGATCTGATTACCGAACCAGAGCAGAGAAATGAACTGGCTCATTTGAACCTGATTGCTGGACGCAAAGCTAAAGTTGCTAATGCTTATGCTGCATCTTTCGAGTATTTAATGCTGGGAATCGAGCTGTTACCACTCGATAGTTGGCTTCAATGTTATGATCTCACTCGATCTTTGTATGAGTCCGCCGCAGAAGTTGCTTATCTAGGTAATAATTTTGAGGAGATGGAGCGATTAATAGAAGTAGTATTAAAACAAACGCCAACGTTGCTAGATAGGATCAAAGTCTATGATGTGAAAATTCAGGGTTATGGAAGCCAGAACGAATTCCCCAAAGCATTAGACGTAGCCCTCACAGTTCTCAATAGCCTAGGATTCAGTTTGCCTGAATCCCCCAGTCAGTCAGATATTCAGCAAGCATTAGCAAAAAACAAAACTTTTTGGCAGGAGAAAGCTCCTTTAGAATTAATTGGTTTACCAGAAATGGAGATGGTTGAATCCAAAGCAGCCATGCAAATTTTATCGAGTATTATCCCAATTGCCTATCAAGTTTCTCCTCCTTTGTTTGTTTTGAGTGTTTTGAAACAAGTCGATTTATCGTTGCAATATGGTAATACTGACCTATCTGCCCATGCTTATGCGGCTTATGGGTGCATTCTGTGCAGCATGACAGGAGAAATTGAGGAGGGGTTTGATTTTGGGCAACTGAGTTTAACCCTATTGGAAAAATTCCCAGCCAAGGAATTGAAGGCCAAATCTCTCTACCCTGTCAGCGCCATCGTTACTCATTGGCGGCAGTTTCTTGGTTCAACCTTAAAACCTCTGTTGGAGTGTTATACTTATGCTCTAGAAAGTGGTGATTTATTTCATACGGCTTGGGCAATTTATATGTATGGCTACCATTCTTATTTTATGGGTAAAGAATTGTCAGAATTGGAACAGGAAATGACAGCCCATAGTGAACAAATCAGTAAAATTCGACAAGAATCTGTGAGCCAAATTCATAACATTTGTCGTCAGGCAATTTTCAACCTAATGGGTATGAACGATTTCCCTTGGGAATTGCGTGGAAGTGCCTATGATGAGCAAATAATGGTCCCACTGGCTGAAGCAGCTAACAACCAAACCACACTATGTAAATACTATATTCAAAAGTTAATTCTCTGCTATTGGTTTGACGATCAACTAACAGCGTTGAAGATCGCTGATTTAGTAGAGCCATATTTAAATGCAGTTGTGGGTTATGTGGATGTTCCCTTATTCCATTTTTATGATTCTCTAGCGAGACTTTCGGTACTTCCCCAGATTGATGAATCGGAACGAGAAGGCATTCTGACTAAAGTCGGAGCGAATCAAGAAAAGATGAAAAAATGGGCACATCATTCTCCCAGTAACTATCTGCACAAATTTGAGCTAGTGGAGGCAGAGCGTCATCAGGTCTTGGGTAACAAAGCCGAAGCCCTTGATTACTATGATCGCGCCATTGCTAAAGCTAACGAAAACTCCTACATCCAAGAAGAAGGCTTAGGCAACGAACTGGCTGCTAAATTCTATCTCAACTGGGGCAAAGAGAAAATTGCTGCTGGTTATATGCAAGAAGCTTACTACTGCTACGCCCGCTGGGGAGCCAAAGCTAAAAATTCAGACTTAGAAAAACGCTATCCTCAACTACTCAAACCCATTCTGCAACAGCAACAAGTTACTATCACCCCCTTGGAAACCATAGAAAAAATCACTTTTGTTGAGAAATTTTCATCTACTCACATTTCTACCAGTGGCAACACAAGTATTTCCGATGCCTTAGATTTTGCTTCTATTCTTAAAGCTGCTCAAACTATTTCCAGTAGCATTGAATTAGATCGACTCGTTACCAGTCTTACAAAAATTATTTTGGAAAACTCCGGTGCTAAAAAATCTGTATTAATTCTTCCCAAAAATGAAACTTGGCACGTTAAAGCAATTACCTTTATTAATCATCAAGAAACTTCCCCAGAACAAATACAAACTATCCTTGACTTAGAATCAATAGAGACTTGCAAAAATATTCCTAGAAAAATTATCAACTATGTCAAGAATACCCAAGAAACTATTCTTATAGATAATTGTCAAACAGATATTTCAGGAATAATTGAGGAATATATGCTCGAATATCAACCCCAGAGTATTTTATGTACACCAATTATTAATCAAGGTAATTTAGTAGGTATTCTCTATTTAGAAAATCAACTCACAAGCGGCGTATTTACCAAACAACGCCTACAAGTTATCAATCTACTTTCTTCCCAAGCGGCAATCTCTCTAGAAAATGCTCGACTTTATCAACAAGCTCAACAAGCATTAAAAGATTTACAACAAGCACAATTAAAAATTGTTCAAAGCGAAAAAATGTCAGCATTGGGTAATTTAGTTGCTGGTGTAGCACATGAAATGAATAATCCCCTCGGCTTCATTTTAGCTACTCTCCAACAAACTAAACCCATCGTTACAGATATTATCGAACACCTAAAATTATATCAAGAAACTTTCTCGCAAGCTAGTGAGGAAATTATTAAACATGCAGATGAAATCGACTTGGATTATAACCTAGAAGATTTACCCAAAATGATAGATTTAATGGTTGTGGCTGCCAACAGATTGAAAAATATTAGTATTAGTTTAAGAACTTTTTCTCGTGCTGATAAATATCATAAAGTCAAGTTCAACATTCATAATGGGCTAGATAGTACTATTTTAATTCTTAAACATCGTCTTAAAGCTAACACACAACGTCCAGCAATTGAAGTTATCACTGATTATGGTGATTTACCACAAGTTGATTGTTTTCCTGGTCAGTTAAATCAAGTATTTATGAATATTTTAGCAAATGCCATTGATGCTTTAGATGATTCTAATGACGGGCGTAGCTTCCAGGAGATTAAAGCAAATCCCAATAAAATTATTATTAAAACAATAACTGAAAATGAGCAAGTGAAAATATCAATTAGTGATAATGGAAAAGGGATTAGTCCAGAGGTGAAAACACGAATTTTTGACCATTTATTTACTACTAAAGAAGTCGGTAAAGGTACTGGTTTGGGATTAGCGATCGCTAAACAAATTATTGAAGAAAAACATGAAGGTCGCCTAGAAGTAGAGTCGGAGTTGGGTAAAGGGACCTCCTTTTATATCCAATTGCCAATAATCGGTGAAAAACCTCAATTGACATCAAAATAAGCAATCACTGTGTAATTGCTTCGTTTCACTTGCAATAAAATAATGACTACTGATTTTGTTTTTGATTATTGGAGGTGAGGTATTGAAAGTCAATTATAAGCATGAGACCTCTCCAGAAAAGAAGGAGTAGGGAGCAGGGGGAAAGAATTGGTAATTTCTGTGGTATAATTAATTTAATTTTTTATCATTGGAGATGTCTATTGTAAAAGATCAGTACAAAGAATTTTGATATCCATTGCCCTATTTTTTTGGAAGTTATGGTTTAGCCTACTGGCTGCATCTGGGGCATTTTCCTATCTTTTAGACTATTAGCAAGTAGCTGTGACAATAGTTTTTAGTTCTGTGATTGCTGGAGGGACTAGTCTAAGAGAAGAAGGCTTGTCTTCAGGTATATTTCTCGGAGCTAATTTTTTAGCACCTATATAGCCGAGTGATGTCATCACGGAGCACAAAACTGCCATGCTTTGGTCGCTTCCATGAGCCTTTTTTAAGCCAATGATACATCAGGGCGAAGGCGGGAATCCGTTTTTGACTACAAACCATCAAAAAATTAGGAGTTTAATATAATGTTAGATTGTATTGTAATTGGAGCTGGCCCAGGAGGTCTAGTTACCACCAAAGAATTACTCGAACAAGGACTAAGCGAGGTCGTTTGTTTGGAGCAAGCAGAAAGTGTCGGAGGTGTTTTTGCCAATACATACGACAATTTAGTGCTAACTTCCTCTTGCACTTATAGTATGTTTTCAGATTTTTGGATGGGTGATGGAAACCAACACAAATTTTGGACTAAGAACGAAGCAGTTGACTATTGGAAAAGATATGCCAAACATTTTGGCGTTTGGGGTAAAATTCGGTTCAAATCCAAAGTTGTTGGAGTGACTGAGCAAAGTAATCAAGGGTGGCAAGTTCAACTAGCCTCTAGAGAGACTGTGCTTTCAAAACGATTGGCATTGACGATCGGTAACAACAGTATCCCGAATTATCCCCAGTGGAAAGATTCATTAACTGAGGTGGAGTTTTCTCATTCTCAGAAATATCGCAATGCGAATAACTTTGTAGGCAAAAATGTATTAGTAGTGGGCGGAGGCGAGTCAGCTTCAGACGTAGCCTTAGAAATATCTCGGGTTGCCAACAATTGCTGGGTTAGCCTTCGCAATTCAACTGGGTTTGTAGTACCTCGCAAGAGAGGCAAATGTGCTAACGATACCGGTACTAATAGGGGCATATACGGGTTGCCAAGAGAATATGGGCATACTTTGAGTAAAATTATCTCTCGGCAGTGGTCAAGTTACAAAGATCAAGTCGAGAAAACAGCAGTTAAGCTGAACCAGAAGGTCAAGTCTCGAAATGGAATTTGGGGAACTTACGGAACTAAAACTTATGCCTTACCTAAGGCGATCGTCTATCATGGGTGTAAAGTAGTCGGCGAAATAATCGGAGTAGAAGATGGGGGCAGAACGCTACTGACTGCCGATGGAGAAACCCTGCATTCGCTAGATGCGGTAGTATTTTGTACTGGTTACCAAAACTATGTGTCTTTCCTTCCCGATGAACTAAAGGAAACTGACCCTCGAAGTCTTTACAAACATATGTTTCATTCCCAGTATGGGGATAAAATAGTTTGGATTGGCTGGGCACGTCCAGGTTTCGGTAGTCAGTTTCCAATAATGGAAATGCAAGCCAGATTGTTTGGCTTAATCTGTACTGGGGAAAAGACTCTTCCTGCTGTAGCAGCAATGGAGGAAGTGGCATCTCTGGATCGACAGAAGTATTTACAACAGTTTGAACATAATGCTCATCGCATCCGCAGTTTGGTTGATTATCATATTTATATGGATGAACTAGCCGACTTAATTGACTGCAAACCTCCTTTGTGGAAATACTTTTTCTTACATCCTTGCCTCTGGCTCCGTCTAGTATATGGTGCGACTCAGGCAACTCAGTTTCGTTTGCGAGGTCCAGGACAGAAGGAAACTTGGGCAAAAGAAGCGATCGCGAAATTACCAGTTACTCAATTTAATTATTTTTTTCTAGCTGGTTTAAGAGGTCGCGCTATCTATGGATTCAAGTCTATCGTTAAGGATATGAGACTAATCCTAACCCGTTTAATACAATTTATCAAAAGTAATTTACCCCTTATAAGATGGTCAAAATAACCAGAGAAATAACAGAGACAGCATAAACAATAAAATTATTTCAATAAGTAGTCTTGAAAATCATAAAAATTCAGTATACTAAGTTTTAAATAATCTTGATATTATATTATGTCTGGTAGCATTGTTTGTGTACGAAATAAAGCAACAATCGGAAAAAAATCTTCAAGGGAATTATAAGAGTAGAAGATAAGAAAAACTACTGTACTTCATAACTTTGGCAATTGGTATAGCAATCCTATTTAAATTGGAATATTTTGGTAGTAGTTAGGAGTCAGGAGTCATAATTTTCAAGATTTTCAGCTCAAATCAAGTATTAAAAAAATTGTCACAACTAATTTAGCATTGCTATATAGCAATATGATTTGACTTGTGAGATATTGGAGACTTTTAGGGAACAGGAAACAGAGAATAAGGAAGAGGAAACAAAGAACAGGAAATAGAGAATAAGGAAAAAATATATCTTATGTTATGATAACTGCTATATTCTATCCTTTTAACAGAAATCTCAATTCTCATATCTGATATTAAATTCTATTAAACAGTTATAAATTAGTTAAGTATTTAGGAGTCAGGAATCAGGAGAAAATAGAATCACAAAGATTTAGAAGTTATGATGATTTTTCTAATATCTTAATTTTTTTTCTTAATATTTATTTTGTTTAATATTTGAAATTGAAGTTTTTTTTAACTCTTTAAACGCTTCATTATTTTGCTTTATATTGACAGGTCGTGGAACTTTCAACTTACTTTTTAGCGAATATCTTATCAATTCATCTACTATTCTATATCTAACTTTTAGGTCATAAAAAAACCTGCAGCCATTGTTGTACTTTAGTGTAGCTGAAAAAACCTTCTGGTTCTGTGAGTTCAAGCTCCAGTTTATTGACAATCTGTGGTGCTACTAATCTTGGCCTTCTAGGGCTTTTTTTTCTCTTTAATATTGCTTCTATTCGATGTTGACGTTAGCCGAGATCCTCCCGATATTCACCAATCCAACGTTATAGTATGACTATATAACAACCGAGCATGTCTGCTATTTATACGATTGTGTGTAGTTTTTTTATTTTTAACCAGTAAAGTTCTTGTAATTTTTCTCCAACCAGCTATCAGCTTTTTTTGCGCAATGCTAAGTAAACAGTATTTAACTGGAGCGCTAAAAATTCAAGGGTAACAGTCCCCCACAAAGGAGCGAAAAAATTAGTGGTGCGCTTTTTTGGGGGTTTTTAGACACGGAGCGGCTTCTCTTGAGTATCCCCTATTATACACGCTCCTAGAAGCCGATTGATGAATTTCGCAGTAACGACTCAGGGAGCTAGCTGAGTGCTGGATACTAATTCAATTCGACCATCTGTTTCTTGGGACAAAAATTTTTTTAATTCCGATTCTGTTTGTAATATATAAATTCTTCTTATGATTTAATTTAACTACTTTAATTTAAAGACCTATTTCACTGTAACAGTATTTTTTGAAAATGGTATACAAATAATTTTGCACGACTACTTAATATACGAAAATTCACTGAAACTAGATGACAAAAACGATGCAAATTCAGTAGTATTATCGATTGCCAAAACACACTTAGGTAAGGCAATATAGAAATATAATTATCCGGAGTTTTGAGTAAATACAATAAACGCAAAATCTTTCAATAATACTGAAGGATAATTTGACAAAAATTCTCAAAAAAAAAAAAGAGGTATAATATGCTAACGTTACAATCCATAGAAAATGTTAAAGATGCACTAGGGTCAATAGAAGATGTTGAGAATTTACTACGGTCAAAATTTCATAAGCAACTAACTGAGCCAGGCATAAAGAATCCAGTCAAGTTTTTACAAAGATGGTCATATATTTCTACCCAGATAACGCGACTTCTTGGAGCGGCATTGAGTCGTGCACATATTGCAGATGTTCAATTTTTATTAGCAGAAATTGCTTACGGCGAGTGTGGCTTCGGAAATAGATACAAAATGCATAGTAAATTAATGATTGAGTTAATTAATAAATCTCCTTATGCCGATGCCATTACTCAAAGATTAGATACATACTTCTTAGATTTATTTGAAAAAACAGTTCTCGAATTATCCCATATGAGCCAAGAAGAAGCAATTGGATTTATTGTTTCCCTAGAAGCTCCTGCTTATCAAATTCTGGAATTGCTAAAACAAACTTGCATAGCTGTTGGTATTTCTGAGATAGACTTCTTAAACACTGAGTATTTTTTGATTCATAATGCTATAGAAAAAGAACACCAAGAATCAGGTAATGAAGCAATGCAAATTATTTTAGATAATGGATTTGAATTAAGTAAAATTTACAAGGGCGGTGAGAAAGGAATTAAGTTTATCACTGAATTCCTTGGGTGCTGATTTCTAAGATGGAATTTTTAAACTCTTAGTGTTTTTTGACTCATATATAATGCTATAAAAAAGAATACCAAGAATCAAGTTATAAGTGCTTACGGAAATTACTATAGATAATGGATTTGAATTAAGTAAAATTCACAAGGAGTGAGATATGTTTCTAGCTAAAGAATCAACAACACTCGAAAAATTTTTCCCAGGATTAGATATGCAAAGGTAGTCCTGTATATATAGTGATAAAATTGTGGTCAGGTGATCGCTTCATTATAATGATGAATAAAATACCAAATAGCTCCGTTTAGAATTTTCTAGTTTTAAAGTTTTCCTGACTAAACAGGAAATTCTTTGACGTAAAATATTATTTAATCTTTCTAGATTAGCAGTTAAAGCACTTTCCTTTCCAACTGATAGATATATGTCTGCAATCAGGAAAAATCATGTCAGAAGCTGACCATAAATCTGTATAGAACTCATTTGGTATCTATGCGATATGCCTGACGGCACGCTACGCGAACGCTAACCTCTTAAACATCAGTCGGATCAAACAAAGATTAATCTTGGCTGTCGCATTATCAAGAGTTTTCTCAAAGTTTTTGGTCAAGCTTTTACACCTTTCCATCCAGGAGTTGGTTCTTTCTATAACCCACCTGGCTTTGACAGGAACAAATCCTGTTTTTCTTTCCTGTTTTTTCTCTGCCTTTGATGGCTTGTGAGATATAGAAATGTTTACAGGTTTAGATTCAAAGTAATCAATTTTATGTGACAAAATTTCAATTAATTTCATGTCATCAGAAACTGATGCTTTGGTGAAATGGACAAAAAAATGAAAGCCTAGGCTATCTACTGCTAGGTGTCTGTTAATTCCCTTGGTAATCTTGTAAAAACAAAAACCTTTAGACTCTACGCCAGCATTACAAGTATTTTTGACTGCTTGTGAATCAATAATGATTAAAGTTGTCCATCTAGTTTTTTCTTTACCTGTTGATGTAGTTAAGAATGTAATGCATTTATAAATCTTCTCCATTAACCCTGATTCTCACCACTGCTTGTAATGCGAAAATACTCTGGATTAAGGAGGTAAATCCTTTAGGTAAATCACACTAATTACAACCATTCTTAAGTTGATAGATTACACCATCCAATATGTGTCTTTTAGTCCATTTTGTGGGACAAGTTTTCTTCTCTTTTGGTCTGGGATGGTTCAATAAGATCCCATTCTTTGTCTGTCAAACTGCTTGAATATGGCATTTATCCAACTCTTGGTTATACTAATTGGCGTTTTCGGCTGTCGCCGACATGAAAGGGGGAGCCTAGTGCCGCTACGCGGAAGTCAGAAGTCAGAAGTTAGAAGTCAGAAGTTAGAAGTATTGATTAGTAAGACTTTTAGGATTTTATAACTGGTCAGTTATTTCCGCCATTCTGCACTAGCGACAGCTATATCCCCTAAAAATTAAATTTTGATTTTTTAATAAGTTATCAGGTAGTATTTTAAGATAATTAGATCAGAAATTAATGATTTAATTAAGTTATCATTATATATATAGGACTACCAGATATGTTTCTGGCCAAAGAACGAACAACACTCGAAAAATTTTTCCCAGGATTAGACAAAGCTCTTCTCAAGATGTCTTTTATGGAGAGGGAAAATCAAGAGAGTTCAAGCAGTCAAGCGAATCCAACAATCAAACTTTTTGGTAAATTTGGTGGACCAGGGCTAGTAATACCTGCAAAATATGGTGGTATGCAAGTAACACCATTTCAGGCTATCCAAATTCAACGTGCACTTGGGAGCCGCTCTCCTTCATTGGCAGTTGCCGCAACTATGCACCATTTTACAGTAGCTATGATTGAGGAAATGACACCTGACAAGTCAGAATTTGATTTATTCGAGCGTGTTGCAAAAAACAATCTCTTTTTCTCTTCTGGTTTTGCTGAGGGACGAGCAGGCATTAGTATCTTTGATTCACATATGCAAGTTAAGCGTGTTTCTGGTGGTTTAATTGTTAGCGGTAGTAAAAAACCCTGTACTTTGTCTATGTCGATGGATCTAATGACTGCAAGTGTTATACTCCCAACAATAGATGGTCAACCAGAGGAATTAGCATTAGTTGTCATACCAGCTGATTCTCCAGGAATAGAACGTTGTCCCTTCTGGAAAAGCTTGGGTCTTACAGGTACAGAAAGTAATGAAGTGATACTTAATGAAGTTTATGTATCTGAAGAAAATATTTTTAATATGGGTGCTCCCAGTAAGTTTGATAAGGTAGTAGCTCGATCATTTATTTGGTTTCAACTATTGGCTTCTTCTGCATATCTTGGTATTTGTAGTTCTTTAGTTGAACGTTGTTTTATAGCCAATAGAGGAATACCCTCCGAGCGTGTTGCACTTGCAACTGAATTAGAGGGTGCAATGTCTGCACTTCAAGGTTTGGCTTCAATCGCAAATGATGATGAAAACCGTGAGAATATAGTAGCACAAGCAGTATTTGTACGTCATTTGGTGCAAGGTATTATTGAGCGTGTTGCAATGAGTGCCACAGAACTATTAGGTGGGATGGCCTTTGTCAAATCACCCGAAATTACTTACCTTCTTGCATCTTCATGTGCTCTTGCTTTTCATGGCCCATCACGGCTGAGTGCTGTGTCGGGGTTGGATAAATATTTATGTGGCGAACCCTTGCAACTTAGCTGAACTACACTTAAGATGTAAAACTGGTGGTTGAATAAATCTTAATCTAGCTCTACCTGTTACTTCATGCTTCAAAAAAGTTGCATCCACATCCAACAGAGTTCTCCGGAAAGTAAATTTTACCCTAAGTAATATATCCCAAGTAATACCAATTTCATAAACTTAAGCTACGCTTTTAGAAGTAATCTCTTAAAGAAGCTAGAGAAAACTCAAAAAAAACTGTCATACCTGATAGAAAATCAAGTTAAATTGATTAATAAATTTTATAAAAAGCAATTACCAATCCCCTATTGGTGTCAAGATAAACTAGAATTGGATAAAAAATTATCACAGGTAAAGATTACTGCTTGTGCAGTTAAGCCCATTGGCTTATATCAATGGTTGTTTGAATATTTATAGCTTTATGGTTTAGTTGAACCTCAAACAGGATACTCATTTTTTTATGAATTTAGTCATGTAGATACCCCTGGCTTTAAAAAAATTTTAGAGCTTTTTTGTGAAACATATCCTGATGAGATTCATATCATTCAAGTCGTGGGGATCTAGGATATGATTTGTCTATTCCTGATAATGTTATTTTACTATTTCAGCCTCCTTATTGTCCCGAAGTTAATCCGATTGAAAGATTTTGGCAATAAATGAAAAAATTATTGAAAAATTGTCTCTTTGATTCCTTGGATTTCTTAAGAAAATTCTTGAGAAATATATTAGTTAGATTTAGTTAAAAAGACATCGCTTCTATATAGAACCCATTTGGTATCTTTTCCGTCCAAGGTTATACTAAGTAGCGATCG
>NZ_JBNHER010000066.1:0-2627 GCF_050015975.1 Dapis purpurea BLCC-M126
TCTTCCTTTAAACCCAAATCTCTGTACTCTATATTAATGAAAACTGCTATAATTTCTAAATCATAATGACTAATACTGTATTAGATGTTCGTAACCTCAAAGTTCAATTTACAACTGAAGAAAAACTGGTAAAAGCTGTTGATGGTATATCCTTTACTGTAAAAAAAGGGCAAACCCTAGGAATTGTTGGAGAATCAGGTTCTGGAAAATCTGTTACATCTCTAGCAACAATGGGTTTACTACTAGCGAAATCTTGTCAAATTAGCGGTGAAATTTGGTTTAATAATTCAGGAGAAAATGAACAAAATTCTGAACCAGTAAATTTATTACAATTACCAGAACAGGAAAAACAACAATATCGGGGTGGGAAAATTTCCATGATTTTCCAAGAACCCATGAGTTCTCTTAACCCAGTTTACACCATAGGATTTCAGTTAACAGAAGCTATTAGATTTCATCAAAATGTTTCAGCAGCAGAAGCACGACGTCAAGCAGCATCCCTACTTCAAGAAGTAAAGCTTCTCCCCAGTGATGAGGTATTACGACAAAAATCTCTAGAGGAAATAACAGAGGATAGTCAAAATTTAGCACAGGTAAAATCCAAACGGGAACTAGCAAAAATAGTAGATGGTTCAGGCCAACCTGCTGTTAGTCAAGTAGAAGAAGTAAGCGGCCGCCAAATCATGCTGCAAGTCAATCAAAAAAAGCTAGCAATGTTAGATCGTTATCCCCACGAACTTTCTGGCGGTCAAATTCAACGGGTAATGATAGCAATGGCAATTTCTTGCAACCCTACTTTATTAATTGCAGATGAACCAACAACAGCTTTAGATGTTACAGTGCAGGCAAAAATTTTAGACTTGCTGCGGGAGTTGGGAGAAAGCAGAGGAATGTCTATTATATTTATCTCCCACGACTTGGGGGTAATTTCCGAAGTAGCTGATACTGTAGCAGTAATGTATCAAGGAAAAATAGTAGAGTATGGTGAAATAAAGCCAATATTTTCTGGGCCACAGCATCCTTATACAAAAGGTTTATTAGCTTGTCGTCCTCCCCTACATGGTAAAGTTTTGCGTCTACCTACTGTTTCTGATTTCATGGAAGAGGTAACACACTCTACTGGAGAAATAGAAATTAGGGAAAAAATCACAGCAGTAACACAACAACAAAATATAGATTTGGCAGAGGAAATATTTCCTGAAACAACTGAAAATCCTATCTTGCAAGTTAATAATTTACGAGTTGGGTTTCCAGTTAAAGGGATATTTGGTCAAACTCAACGTCTATTGATGGCAGTTAATGATGTTTCTTTTGCTGTTTCTGCCGGTGAAACTCTGGGTTTAGTGGGAGAGTCTGGTTGTGGTAAAAGTACCTTAGCAAGAGCAATACTCCAATTAATTCCAGTTACAAGTGGAAAGGTATTTTTTGAGGGTCAAGAAATTACAAACCCTCATGCAGGTAAGTCGGGAATTAAGCAGTTTTTGGAGTCGCTGAAAAACTCTCAACCAAAAAGTGGGAAAAATGGGAATCAAGAAAAATATGAGCAAATGTTGCGGAGGTTGCGACGAGATATGCAAATTATTTTTCAAGACCCCTTTGGTTCCCTTGACCCCCGCTTAACTGTTGGTGCAGCAGTGATGGAACCAATGTTAATTCACGGTGTAGGTAATAGTTATAAAGTGAGACGCGATCGCGCAGCACATTTATTAGAAAGGGTAGGATTAACTGCTGACTCGTTAAGTCGTTATCCTTATGCTTTTTCTGGTGGTCAACGTCAACGGGTTTGTATTGCCCGTGCTTTAGCATTGAATCCTAAGTTAATTATTTGTGATGAGTCTGTTTCTGCTTTAGACGTTTCAGTGCAAGCGCAAGTGCTGAATTTATTAAAAGAATTGCAGGATGAATTTGGGTTGACCTACATTTTTATTTCCCATGATTTGAGTGTGGTCAAATTTATGAGCGATAGAATCATGGTAATGAATCAAGGAAAAATTGAAGAAATTGGTCTTGCCGAACAAGTTTACGATCGACCAGAACAGGAATATACGCGCCAACTTATTGCCTCTATTCCTAAAGGAAATTTAGAGTAAAAAAATCTCCACCAATAACGGCGGAGGTTATCCATCAGGGTGCATCTACCTTTTCTCTTTCCTATATTTCTGCATTAATCCCGGAAATAATCGACTGAATTTTCTAGTTATATCATGTCCGGTTGAATAGTTATAAATAAATGAGGGAGGAGGGAGGAGTCAGGAGTCAGGAGTCAGGAGTCAGGAGGGAAGAGAGGAGAAAGAAAGTATAAAAATAAGAAAGTTTTTGTTTGTAGTAGGGCTTCAGCCCGATATATACTTAGGGCTGAAACCCTACTACGAACTTTAATTATAACTATTCAACCGGACATGATATTACTGTTTTGAAGCAAAAAAAAACCTCCACCAATAACGGTGGAGGTTATTCATCAGGGTGCATCTACCTTTTCTCTTTCCCATACTCCTGCATTAATCCCGGAAATAATCGACTTAATTTTCCAGTTACTGTTTTGAAGCAAAAAAAAACCTCCACCAATAACGGTGGAGGTTATTCATCAGGGTGCATCTACCTTTTCTCTTTCCCATACTCCTGCATTA
>NZ_JBNHER010000067.1:0-13203 GCF_050015975.1 Dapis purpurea BLCC-M126
TGTCGCGCAGCGTTAACGCGCGTTGTGCGGAACGCTAAACGCCATATCCAATCGATCAAGAGAAGAAATAATATTTCCTTATCTTCAATTCCCGTACGGTTTTAACCAGAGGTAATTATCAATTATCCATTATCAATTAATGAAACTACTAGACTCTAAGCAAACTAATTAAAATACCTAAAATTTTCGATAAATTATTGATAGAATATTCCTTCAAATCTACAGTTATAGTTTAGGACTCTAGCTCTAAAAATTGCTAAACTGTTCCCGTTGTCACAACACCATAAATTTTATTAATATTGTTGCCTTTTCTTTGATTAAAAATTTGAGCAGCTAGCATCTTTGCAATACATTGAGAAAAACCAGATTTCCGATTATCGTTTTTTGCCTCTACTAAGGCAACAACTGGTGCTTCAATAACAAGTTGTCTTGTGGAACGGCTAATAATAAAATCACAAAAACTATTTAAACCTTGGTCAGGATTAACGTTAAATTCTATTCCTGAAAAAATGCTGATTTGATTATTTAGTTATTTCTTTATCTCGACTAAAATTGGCGCAACAATTAACTCAGAACGAGCTTTTTATGAACCAATGGCAATTGCTAAAGGTATATAGTCTTTGAAAAGTTCTTGTAGTATTTTACTAGGCACAACTTCAGGGAAATTGTTGAATTTTCCCTGAAGTTCAACTAAGTTTAGATTAAAATTTGTTAGTAATTCATCTAAGTTGAATTTACTATAAGGCATTTGTTAATATTCCTTTTTGCAATCAAGTCCAAAATATGCTTAGTAATTACTTTTATCTATCTCGTATATAGTGGCTTTTGACCAGAGTATTATTGTATATCTCCGTTTTTTTGTGCCTAAACTGAAGATGTTTTTCTAGTTGACCAAATAAAGGAAATCCTTTTCCTAGAAGAATTGGGGCGCGAGTAATAATCATTTCATCAATAAGGTCTTCTTGAAGAAAACTTTGTATTACTCTGCCTCCATCAATGTATAAATTTTGATATCCTTTTTGATTCAATTGAATGATTAGTCTCTTGATTTCCCCACTAACAATTTCAGCTTTACCAAAAATTTCTTCTGGAAGCTTTGTGAGACTATTACTTAATACAAAAACAGGTTGATTATAAACCCATCGCTCAAAAGTTAAAACTTTCTCCAAGGTTTTTCTTCCCATCACTACAGCATCTATATTATTCATAAACTTAGCAAATCCATAATCGCTTTGTTCAGGGTTTGGTAACTCTTCTAGCCAATCTAATCCGCCATTACTTGTAGCGATAAATCCATCTAAGCTTGTTGCTATATAGACATAGTTTGCCATCTAATTCTCTCCATTGAATAGCTATATGTAACGGCTTGCTTACCAAAAAACCTTCGGCTCACAAACAAAGTAGAAAGATTTATCAAACTTTCCGATTAACCAATCCTTCTATTACAGAAGAGGTAATTATTAATTATTAATTGTTAATTATTAATTATTCAAAAAATCTTCTCCTATTTCCTCCTTGCTTATTACTTCTTCTTTACATAAACTATTACCACTAATTATTTTAATAATGTCAATTATAGGACAATCGCAAAATGGAAACCAAAGCAGCAGTAGCATTTGAAGCAGGAAAACCATTAACTATAGAAACCGTTAATTTAGAAGGTCCCAAAGCTGGAGAAGTATTGGTAGAAATTAAAGCAACCGGGATTTGCCATACCGATGCTTATACTCTTTCCGGTGCTGACCCCGAAGGTTTATTCCCCAGTATTTTAGGCCATGAAGGAGCAGGAGTTGTTGTCGAAGTTGGGCCTGGTGTCACCAATCTCAAACCAGGAGACCACGTTATCCCTTTGTATGTCCCAGAATGCCGTCAATGCGAGTATTGTCTAAGCATGAAAACGAATTTATGTCAAGCAATTAGAACTACTCAAGGTCGTGGTGTGATGCCGAATGGTACAAGTAGATTTTCATTAAATGGTGAAATGATACATCATTACATGGGAACTTCAACCTTTGCTAACTATACAGTCTTACCAGAAATTTCTTTAGCAAAAATCCGAGAAGATGCTCCTTTTGACAAGGTTTGTTATATAGGTTGTGGGGTTACGACTGGCATTGGAGCTGTTATTAATACTGCCAAGGTAGAGGTAGGAGCAAAAGTAATTGTATTTGGTTTGGGAGGCATTGGTTTAAATGTAATTCAAGGTGCAAAAATGGTAGGTGCTGATATGATTGTTGGGGTTGATATTAATCCTACAAAACAAGAATTAGCGAAAAAATTTGGCATGACACATTTTGTTAATCCCAAGGAAGTAGAAGGAGATTTAGTTCCTTATTTAGTAGATTTAACAAAGGGAGGTGCTGACTATACTTTTGAATGTATTGGTAATGTTAATGTCATGCGTCAAGCTTTGGAATGTTGTCATAAAGGTTGGGGTGTTAGTGTAATTATTGGTGTGGCAGGTGCGGGGCAAGAAATTAGTACTCGTCCGTTTCATTTAGTAACAGGAAGAGTGTGGAAAGGTACAGCTTTTGGCGGTGCGAAAGGTCGTACAGATGTGCCGAAAATTGTTGATTGGTATATGGAAGGGAAGATTAATATTGACGATTTGATTACTAATGTAATGCCATTGGAAAGAATTAATGAAGCTTTTGATTTAATGCACGAAGGTAAGTCTATTCGTAGTGTTGTAACTTTTTAAAGAATGCATAAGGTATGACAATATAATAATTTTGCATAAGTATCCAAGGATTATTTTGTAGGTTGGGTTGAGGTAACGAAAAAAAATTTATTTTAGCCCAATCCTTCTATTACAGAAGAGGTAACAATTAATAATTATTAATTGTTAATTATTAATTGTTGAAAGTAACTTCAAATTTGACCTGATAATTATCAAAGAATTTATAAATTTTATAAAGATAGGCAATTGCTAATCAAGTTAATTTTAAACCCCATCCTTAAGGACAGGGTTTTATAAAATCAAGTCAATCATAAACCATAATTTGATTAACATTCAAGCAAAGGATTATTTTTTCTATATAAACTCTTCGGATTTAATAAAGGTAATTTTAAAACCTCAATCCAATCTATCAGTTGAAAATCTGTTTCTAAATCTGAATCATCTTGAAATGCAGTAGTTAAAAGTTGATTAACTGCTTTAGCAAGACAGTGTTCAACTAACCAATCATTAGTCCGTTCTAAATCCCGGTCAAACTCCAAATAAATTGCACCTATTAGAGCTTCAAATATTTGAGCTAAAATTTTATTTTGCTCACTTTTATGCTTCCATTTATAGCTTTTTCCCAATAAAGAAAACTGCCTCAACTTTAAATCTCTAGCAAATTCAGAAAGCATCTTCCTACTGACAATATCGCTTTCTATAATAGTCAGAGTTGCTTGACCTAAACTAGAAAAATTGTCTGATAAATAGTTACCAACAATTCGACAAAAAACTACATAGCCCAAGTTGGCCAAACCCTGATGCTCTAGAGCCTGTTGTTTTTGTTCTGGCCTTATAATATTAGTTCCATCATAAATGTGATTTGGATGAATTAGAGCAATTTCCAATAGTTCAGGATGTTCAAATTCGGGGATAGAGATACTCACTTTTTTTACAGCCTCAATATTTAAGCCCATAGTATTATCACTAACTCCATAAAATGAGATTTAATTAATAATTACTACAATCTCCTAGAAGATAATTACAGAATAGTTAATAATTTAATAAGATTTGTATCAAAAAAGTGTGAGAGATTGTTTTTAAAGTAAATCTAAAAAAGGGGTATAGACAACAACTTAACTGAAAACAAGGAACAGACAAGAATACAAAACTATTTCCCACTATAAAATTCCCACTATAAAAGAGGACTGAAATATAGTTATTCTTCTATAGGAGTTTTATGATAACTGATAATTGATAACTGAAATGACTTATGTCTACAGAAATTAAACTGGTTAAACAGCATCAATGCTTTGCTGGTACAGTTAGCTATTATTTCCACTCATCTTCCACCTGTAATATTGAGATGCGTTTCTCAATTTATCAACCACTGCAAGCGAAATCACAATCCCTACCAATTCTGTATTTTCTCTCTGGTTTAACCTGTACTGAAGAGAATTTTATGGCTAAAGCAGGAGCGCAACAATTTGCTAATAAATATGGATTAATTTTAGTTGTACCAGATACAAGCCCACGCAATACTGGTATTGTTGGAGAGGATGATGATTGGGATTTTGGTACAGGTGCAGGATTCTATATTAATGCCACTTCAGAACCGTGGAAAAAGCATTATCAAATGTATAGTTATGTAGTCGAAGAACTACCAGAAATTATTGCCAAAAATTTTCCTGTACAACCAGATAAGCAAAGCATTTTTGGTCACTCAATGGGAGGTCATGGAGCATTAATTTGTGCCTTAAAAAATCCTGAAAAATATCAATCAGTTTCGGCTTTTGCTCCAATTTCAGCCCTTATGCATTGTCCTTGGGGCGAAAAAGCTTTTAGAAATTATTTAGGTACAAATCGAGAAAATTGGCGTAATTATGATGCGAGTGAATTAGTTTTAACTTCTGGTTATAATCGTCCAATTTTAATCGATGTAGGAACTGCTGATCCTTTTTTAGCTCAAAAGCAATTACTCCCAGACGTGTTTGAAAATGCCTGTAAAAAAGTTGGCTTACCACTAACTTTAAGAATGCAAGAAAATTACGATCATAGTTATTATTTTATTGCATCTTTTATCGAAGATCATATTCGTTATCATGCTGAAGCTTTGAAATAAATAGGGTTTGCTGAAAAAGTATTTTAGTAGTGTTAGGAGTCAGGAGTCAGGAGTCAGGAGTCAGCAGAAATTGGGAATTTAAAGGATGTAGTCGGAAGAATAGTAAGAGTGATTTTTTCTAAATATTGAGCAAAAAATAAATCCTCAATTTTGAACCTTTTTGACCTAAAAGTTCGTACTTTTTCCAGAACCAAAAAGGCTAATAGCTTTATCTGTCAAGGCGTTTTTAATCAGCAAGCCCTAAATAAAGACTTCATTAATGGATAATGGATAATTGATAATTGATAATTACCTCTAGTTAAAACCATTCTTGATTAAATATAAGGAAATATTATTTATTTTTTTCATGTTGTGCAGAGAAACGACCGCTTTTTTCCTTAAAATGAGAGGCTTTATACCTTTATTTTTCAGTAAGTATTTAACATTCAGCTATTAGCTTAATTACCTTTAAAGAAGGATGTGGTAGAAATTGAGATATAAAACTATGTCCTTTGCTTGCTTCGTTCATTGAAAAGCTGAGAGCTGAAGGCTAATAGCTGAATGCTTAGATCCAAAAATTAATTACAATAAACTAGAATCAAGACTTTGAGCTTCAGCCTGTGTTTGAGGCAAATGTAGCCCACATTCTTGCTTAAGCCCATGAAAGCGGGTATCCCGTTCATCTGAATCATCAGCAGTCAGAGGCCGACTAGAATGCCAATCTCCCACTGTAGTGTATCCCAAATCGAAAAATGGGTGATAAGGCAAATCGTGGGCTGTCAAATATTGATAAATATCTCGTGCATTCCAATTAAGTATCGGTAAAATCTTATATATACCCGACTGTTTACCAATCCTACCTAAACTTTGGCGATGCTTAGTTTGGTCTCCCCTTAACCCAGTTAACCAACTAGTCGCCCTAAGCTCTTTCAATGCTCGTTGCATGGGTTCTACCTTCCGAATTTGGTCATAGCGGTTGAGGGAATCAACATCTTTTTCTGCCCAAAGTCTTCCATACATAGCTTCCATCCGGGCTGGACTAATAGGGGACTGATATACTTTAAGATTAAGCTTGAGTCGTTCTGTCAACTCTTCAGCAAATTTATAAGTTTCGGCTGGTAAATATCCTGTATCAATCCAAATAACAGGAATATTAGGCACAATACTTGTAACTAGGTGTAACATAACAGCAGCCTGGATACCAAAACTGGTAGTCATAATCAGACCTTCTCCAAAAGTTTCATATCCCCACTTCACCAAAGTATGAGCATCAGCTTGGCCAAATTCTTCGTTGAGAGTCTCAAGATCCAGTTCTGGTAGATGATATCTGTAACCTTGATGATTGTATTGTTTGTTTTCTTGAACTGCGATTGGACTATTATGTAACATAAGTTCTTACCAATAAAATTCTGGGTATAAGGATTTACGATTTATCATACGTTACTAACAACCTCCTAATGAGAGATAATTGATACTGTTTTGGTCTTTATTAACACTATTTTTTCTCTACAGGCGCTCTTGTGTTACAAAAAGCTTTTTTTGTGGTATAATCAAATAAACAAAAAAAGACCAATTTTGCAAAATTGGTCTAGGTATTAAATATTTTCCGTTGTTATTTCTGTGAGATTAACCTCTAGCTACGCATTCCCAAGTTCGCAGCGTTTAGCGGGTTATAGGTCTCACTTTGTTGTTATGTACTTATTGTAACAAACTATTGAGAAATTTATTAAAAAAAATTTAAAAATCAAGAGAAGTTGACCTCTGTTTTATGTAGACTTCCGCACTTTGTGGCTTACCCCACAAAACCTGCTCCTGTTTATAAACAACCATCCCTGGCTTTGCCCCCTTGGGTTTATAAACAAACTTAGGTTTGGTATAAATCACGGGAACTACTTCACTTTGACGGGCACGACTATAAAAGGCACTCATATCCGCAACAAATTGTAAGTCAACCTCATCCGGTATTGCACCAGCATCCAGTCGCAACAAAACATGACTGCCAGGAATTTCCTGAGTATGAAACCATAAATCATAATCTCCTGCCAGCCGAAAAGTCAAGATGTCATTTTGACGGTTATTACGACCTACCAATAATTCTAATCCATTAGGAGTTTGGTAGCGATAAAATTCTGTATCCTTTCTATTATCTTGGTGATGATGTTCTGGGGCGTTAAGATAACTTTGTTGAATCAACTCATCCCGAATTTCCTCCAAAGTTTGTAAATCTTCTGGACTTTGGTAACTATCTAACTGAGACAAAAAAGTTTTTATTTGTTCCAAATAGTTAATTTCAGCTTGAACTTCTGCCAAAAGTGGCTCAACTGCTGTACGCGCCCTTTTTAACTTTTGGTGCTTTTTATAAATACTTTGGGCATTCTGCACTGCATTTTTTTCTGGATCTAACTTGATGGCTACAGCTTCTCCTGTTTCAAAGCCCGCAAGAGAGATATTTTTCATCCCTGGTTGCCATTCCTGAAGATTGGCCATAAGCAGATCGGCTTGCGATCGCAACAATTCTGCCCCATCCGACTGCTTTAAACGCTCCGTAAAAGTATCGGCCTTTAACTGTAACTTAGCCGTGATACTATTAAGTTTTTGACTAATTTGATGATAGAGTTGACTAAACTTTTGCTGATTAAGCTGTTGAGTATAATAGCTATTTACTAATTCACCGACAGTATTAACAGATTCTATTCCCCCCCAACCTGTTACACTATAGCCTGTAGATGTCCAACTAGGATAAAAGTCCAATTTTGCCAAAATTCCCAGCCATTTTTGCCAAAGTAAAAATAATCTATCCCAGTCTGAAGCAGCCAAGTCATCCGTAGGTTTTTGGTGATCTAGACCAGCAGCTTCAATCATTGGTTGTACTAAAGCCTTACTCAAACCACGATAATTTTTAATTACATTTCGCCATAATTGACCAGGAATTAAACTTATTCTTTCTTGCCACTGCTGTTGAGTTTCTTGGAGGTTAGGAATAGGGTTAGTTAAAGATGGTGGAAGTTCATAAGGTTGACCAGTTTGAATTTGACGAACACTAGACTGTTGACTATTAACTTGATGGGCACAGGTAACAACTAAATTATCAGCAGTGGTAAGAATAACATTACTATATTTAGTCATAACTTCCACATAAAGATGCCACAGAGGAGCTTCCCCAGGACGTTTTGCAAATTGGAAGTCCAAAACTCTTTCCCAAGGAGAAACTTCAGCAATAGCTATTAAAGCTAACCCACCTAACTGATGTCTTAGTTGTTGACTAAAGGTAAATGTATCAGGAATACGAGGAGGAGGGTCACTAATACAGATACGGGCCGCTTGAGGATGCCAGGAAATATCTAGCCAGCCTCGTTTTTTGATAGTTCGGAGGGCTATAGCAATGGTAAAGCGATCGCGCTGATATACTTGTTCTAACCTGGCCGGAAGCCATTGAGACCGGAGTTCAGAACAAGAAGCCATAAGAGTTGTATAATCAACAGGTTGCACAGTTAGGTTAGAATCAAAATTTCCAAGTTAAACGTCCAAAATTATCAAAATCTAAATTTAGTTTCTCATTTTTTGATAAATTCAAATCATTATCTAATTTATATTTGTTTTTAAACTTTACCGAAAAATTAAGGTATAAAGCCTTGAAGAGGTAATTATTAATTATTAATTATTGAATATACATAGCCATTGCTTCTATATAAACTATTTGGTATTTTCGCGAATATTAAATTTTTTTTTCTATGAATCAACTAGGCTATCTATATATTAGGGTAACGTACAGGAGGAGAAGATAAAATATAGGGAAAAAGATTTAAAAATCAAAATCCTCCAATACTTATCAGATCTCCTACTACCCATATTTTTTTTGTAGAACCTGATTTGTCTAAATGAATATTTTGATGTATTTTCTCGTTGTAGGGTGAAAAACTTTGTATTTATCATCTAGTCGTACAGGTTTATTGTATTTCATTATAATCTGTCATGGATATCCAGTTAATTAACATTGGTTTTGGTAATATAGTTTCTGCAAATCGGGTCGTTGCAATTGTTAGTCCAGAATCAGCCCCCATCAAGCGGATTATTAATGATGGACGGGAAAGAGGCCAATTAATTGATGCTACTTATGGTCGCCGTACTAGAGCAGTGATTATTACAGATTCTAATCATGTTATTCTTTCTTCAATTCAACCTGAGACAGTAGCACATCGCTTTATATTTAATCACAAAGATGACTAAAGTTTTGATAGTTAATGTTGGATTTTGCAGAATCAGAATCTTAATAACTAAAAGTTTAATGATATTAGGACTATAGCCAAGAAAGAATTTGGTTAGGACAATTAGTGATGATGAAATTTAAGAAGACGGAAATGTTTTTCCAACGGTTCCCTGTTCCCTATTCCCTGCTATATGATAGAAAATTATGCAAACTGGTAAATTAATTGTTTTAACTGGACCAAGTGGTGTAGGTAAGGGGACTTTGTTAAGTTCTTTGTTGCAACGCCACCCAGAATTAGTTTTGTCTGTTTCTGCAACTACTCGTTCACCTCGAGCTGGAGAAGTTGAGGGAAAGAGCTATTTTTTTGTAGACCGCGATAAATTTCAAAAGATGATCGAAACTGAGGAATTATTAGAGTGGGCAGAATATGCAAGTAATTTTTATGGAACACCAAGTATTCCCGTAATTAAAAATATCAAACAAGGTAAATCAGTGGTACTGGAAATTGAGCTACAGGGGGCAAGACAAATTCAACAAACTTTTCCTAATGCTTTGAGAATCTTTATTTTACCACCTTCGACCGCTGAATTGGAAAAAAGATTACGAGGTAGGGGACAAGATTCACAAGAGGCGATCGCTAAACGTCTAAAACGAGCGACTGAAGAACTTGAAGCTGCTGCAGAGTTTGATATCCAATTGGTGAATGATAATTTGGAAGATGCTTTGCAAAATTTAGAGGCAATATTGTTTAACTGAATACCCACAATAAAAACTTTACTGAGCGTGTAGGTTTGGTTGACGCAGGAAATCCAACAAAAGCATTGTCCCGATAATTAGCAAGAAAAAAAGTTTTTGTTTGTAGTAGGGCTTCAGCCCCATTAAAACCTTTAATTATACATATTTAACCAGCCCCACAAGGGAACAGGGAACAGGTGATACCATTTATCAAACAGAATTCTATATTTAATTGGGTAGATAAGTGTGGGGAGTGTGGGAGGTGTGGGGAGAGGTAAAAGAATAAATAATATATACTAACTAAACTTAAATTGTCAAAAACATACTTTGAATTTTGCTACATATTTGACTGTTGAAGTATTGGTGAAGTATAGCATTACTTTTGGGAATTGGTATAAGATATTTTTACTAAAAAGGCAGAAAAAGGGATTTTTTCTGGTTACTTTTTTCTTTAGCTACTTTAGTAACTAAAAGGTTTATTTATTTTTGACTGGATGTCTACATTAGGGGAAGAGGTTGACGAATTTCTCGCCACACTGAATTATATTGTTCGATTGTACTTTCTGCTAATGGTATTAGAAATTCACTTTTTTCAATAATTTCTTGTGGAGGTAATAACAGAGGATTATTATTAATTTCCGAAGTCAAATCATTTGGATTAATTTCTGGTAGAATAGGAGAAGTTATCTGAGTTAGTATTGACATTTGCTCTGCGATCTGGGGTTGCCAACAAAAATCAATCCATTTTTCTGTTAAAGAAGTCTCAGAAGTAGCCGCAGGTTTAACCCATAAATTAGCCCATAAAGCTGTTCCCGACTGAGGCACAACAGCAGCAATTTCTTTATGTGTTTTGACCAATGGTAAAATATCATTAGACCAACCAACTGCTAACCAAGTATCTCCAATAATTAATGATTGTAAATAATCCTCGGAACTATAGAATTTAACTTGTTGATTTAGTTTAATCAGTTCCGATTTTAAATTCTCTACCTCATAAATATTTTTAGTATTGTAGGACTTACCTAATTTTTTCAGAGTTAAACCAATAACTTCTCTAGCTTGATTTAGCAAAGAAATATTACCCTTCAATTCTCGTCGCCATAGATCGCTCCAGTCTTTAGGTTCCCATCCCAAATTTTTAAACTTATCAACTCGATAAGCAATTAAAGTTGTACCCCACTGATAAGGTGCTGCCCAAACTTTACCTTGGGTATCAACATAACCTTGATTATTCCGTTTGACTAATTCTTGCCATTTTTTCGGTAAATTTTTCCACCTTTGTAAAGCTTCAGAATTAAGAGGTTGAATTAACTCTTGTTTAATAGCATTTGCTAACCAATAATCTCCCAAAGTAACCAGATTAGCAATATCTATATTTTCTGTTTTATTTGTAGACAAATTCTGTTTTTCAGACAAAAGTTTTCTCTGCCAACTTTGCAGCAGAGAAAATAATTCACTCAAGCTTTCTTGAGGTTGAAAACTTAACTTAGGAGGAGATGTTAATTCCCCTCGAAATTTTGACACCATTTGAGCAGGAATAGTGTTTTTTAACAATTGAATTTTTAAATCCGCTTGTGTTTCACATCCTGCCAAAAATTCAGCTAAAGTTATTGCCGTTGCTCCGATCAAAAAATTACGTCGCTTCACCTTTACTGATTATTTAAAATACGTTTTTCTAGATATTGACCTATCATTTTTTGTTCACCAGCACGGGAAATAATAGTTTGTCGTGTCCGGTATTTATGGCCTATTTGTTTAATTTCTTCCTCAAATACAGAACCATTGTACTCTGTTCTGAGACATAATGTATTAGGGTCAGATAGGTGATATTCAGCTATGATGGGGTTAGTCGTGGCAAAACCGCGATCGCGATACAAACTTGAACCTTTTACTCCGAATACTGTTGAACCTTCAGACTGTTTCTTTTCTGATACAGAATCTTGACTAACCCAACTTACATAAGAACCACAAATCATTGCTGTTTCAGGATTATCTAACTCATGGAGTTGACCTAATTTAATAAGTTCTGGACTTCCTTGCTCTAAAAATTTGATTGTTATCTGACTAACTATTTCTTGGGTGTCCCCTTCAGGTAAAGTGTAGTAACGTCTTTCCGAATGCCATTGACCTTCAGAGCGTTGAAAATATTCAGTGACTCTTAATTCTACAACTTCTAATGTTTGTTGCTTAATACTTAAATTTAATTCCATTTTGTTCAATCCTCTGGTTTCATTACCAAAATTACTTGATATTGTCAAGTTTTTTGTCTAAATTGTTACTATTATTAATATATACTTTTTTTCTTAAGAGTGTCAGGACAGATATAGGACTACGCACAAGTCAAAATTGGTAGTTATTGAGTTTTTCCTACAGGAAATGTGAAGCGTTTTCCGTAACAAGGAGAATATTTAACGATTTATTGTTTGAAGTAAATCAGAACATTTTCTGAAATAGTAACAATTAATAATGTGGCAATTGATATACCTCTCATATCAAATCCGGTTAAATTAATTATCTTATAATTGGAGAAGTGGGAAAGTAAGGGAGTAGAGCAGATTGAATATTGAAGTATAGTTATGAACATATACCATATAGGATCTATCTATATAAATGTAAATTCCCCAGATTTTGAAGATGCTATTGTTATTATAAATAATCATAATTTTCTAGCTGTTACCTCTGGAATCATTCCTACTAATTTGTAAATTATTTAATTCGCAAATTTACCGTAAAATTAAAGTAATGTGTTAGGCAAATATTGAGCAATCAAAATTTACCATAATTTAAGGAGATTTGACCACTCTAAAAGTTTGTAATCTAGGAATTATTCTATGTCTTACACTCAGTTCAAAACCATCAGTACCGTTAAAACAGCTTTTAATTTAACAGTAGTTGATAGCGATCGCTTTTTGCCAGAAGTTCAAGCGATCACTCCTTCCCCTAGCCTCTCTGACTATCTCCAAGAAACCTTGCCCATTGTCGCCACATCTGGTAGTGAAAAAGCACGGTCGGAAGGTATTATTTACCCAGTGCTTTTAGAAGTAAGACGACAGTTAGATCGAAAAGTTAGTCTATTTTCTGGAGAAGAATTTAATGTTGATGAATCGGTAGGTCTAAATGGGAACTGTGATTTTTTACTAACTCGCTCAACACAAGTTCTAGAAATTGAAGCACCAGCAGTTGTGGTGGTAGAAGCGAAGAAGACAGATATTAAAACAGGGACTGGTCAATGTATTGCAGAGATGGTTGCTGCTCAACGGTTTAATGAAATGCAAAATTGTCGTATCCCCGT
Organism: Dapis purpurea BLCC-M126; assembly: GCF_050015975.1. Classification (NCBI taxonomy): domain Bacteria; kingdom Bacillati; phylum Cyanobacteriota; class Cyanophyceae; order Oscillatoriales; family Microcoleaceae; genus Dapis; species Dapis purpurea. The sequence continues at coordinate 12,995 of NZ_JBNHER010000067.1, forward strand.
AATTTATGGTAGTGTAAGTAACGGGATTCAATGGCAGTTTATGAAGCTAGTTGAATCAACTCTGACAATAGACCTTAATGTGTATTTATTGCCACCAGTAGATAGAATGTTAGGTTATCTTGTGTGGATGACTGCAGAAAATTAAAAGTAAAATTTCAATGGCAGTTTATGAAGCTAGTTGAATCAACTCTGACAATAGACCTTAATGT